>CABUTP010000001.1 GCA_902494545.1 uncultured Collinsella sp.
GCGCTCGATATCGGCACGCGAATACAGGCGCGTGTTGCCGCCCGAGCGCTGGGGGTTCACCAGGCCCTTGGACTCGTAGACGCGCAGAGTCTGCGGATGCATGCCGGTCAGCTCGGCCGCCACGCTGATCATGTACAGCGGTTTGTTCCTATTGTCCTCGGCCATGCTACCTGACCCCTTTCCGTCTCGTTATCGTCCATCATAAGCCCGTGGGCGCGGGCGTGCGCCGCGACCGCCCTAGTACGTCGCCTTGTAACGGTTGACCTTCTCGCGATAGTCGCGTGTGTCGGTCTCGCGCAGCTTGGTCATGGCATCGCGCTCGTCATCAGACAGGTTCGTGGGAACCTGCACCTTGATCTCGACGAGAAGCGCGCCCGTACGGCCACGGTGCTTAACGTCGGGCGCGCCCATCTCCTTAAAGCGGAACTTCTTGCCCGTCTGGGTACCCGCGGGTACCTTCAGACGAACCGTCGCACCGCCGGGCGTGGGCACGTCCACCGTGCAGCCGAGCGCCGCCTCGTAGACCGAGACCGGTACCTCCATGGTCACGTCGGCGCCCTTGCGCTTAAACAGCGGGTGCTCCTCCACGTGCGTGGTCACGACCAGGTCGCCGCGCTCGCCACCCGCAACGCCATACTCGCCGCGACGCTTGTAGCGCAGCTTGCCGCCGTCGACCGCGCCCGCAGGCACCGAGACCGTAATGGTCTGCTGCTCGCCTGTCGAGGGAATGCGATAGGTGACCTTGTGCGTCACGCCGCGGAACGCGTCCTCGGCCGAAATATCGACGGTCAGCGACAGGTCGCCGCCCTTGCGAGCACGGCTGCGGCCCGCGCCGGCACCGGCAGCGCCCGCAGCCCCGGCAAAGCCCGAGCCCCAATCGCTGCCCCAAGCGCCGTTGCCGCTAAAGATGCTGTCGAAGATGTCGCCCCAGCCGCTGGCACCTGCGCCGGCACCGTAGCCTCCGCCATACGCGCCGCCTGCGCCCGGCATGCCGCCAAACATGAGCATCTGGTCGTACTCTTTGCGCTTCTTCTCGTCCGAAAGCGTCTCGTAGGCCTCGCTGATCTCCTTAAACTTGGCCTCGTCGCCGCCGGCATCGGGGTGATATTTTTGCGCGAGCTTGCGAAACGCACTCTTAATCTCTTTGTCGGAGGCGCTCTTGGATACGCCCAGGATGTCATAGAAGGTTTTGCCTGCAGCCATCGTAGCTCCTCTCCTGTTTCACCCGCCGCCCCTGCGGACGGCGGCTCATGCTGTCATATGGCACTTGGCCAGAAAGGGCCCCGGGTGTTGCCCCGGGGCCCTTCTCAATTACTCCTCGGTGCTCTCGGCTGTATCGGCCGTAGCATCCTCGGGCGCCGCTTCGGGCTCCGGTGCGGGGCGCTTCTCGCCACCGTAGGTCACCGTCACCATCGCGGAACGCAGGATGCGATCCGCCATGCGGTAGCCCTTCTGGTACACATCGTTGACGGTCTCGTCATACTGCGATGCGTCCTCGACGCGACCCACAGCCTGGTGCTCGAGCGGATCGAACGCCTCGCCCTTGGGGTCGATGGGCTCAACGCCCTCGTGCGCAAACACATCGAGCAGCTTGGCATGTACCGCGTCAACGCCATCGACGAACTGCTTAAAGTCGTCGGCAAGCTCTTGGCTGCGGGCATGGTCGATCGCGCGCTCGATATCGTCGACCACCGGCAGCAGCGCGGTGACGAGCTTCTCGGTCGCACGCTCGCGCTCGGCGATGCGCTCGCTGGCGGTGCGGCGACGGAAGTTCTCCCAGTCGGCCTGCAGGCGGGCGGTGCGCTCGGTAGCGTCCTTTGCCTTGTCCTCGGCGGCCTTCTGAGCCTCTGCCGCAGCATCGAGCTCGTTGCGCACGTCGGCAAGCTCCTTTTGGGCCTGCTCGAACTTGAGCTTAAAGTCGTTGTCGGCGGCTTCCTCACCGGCGCGGATAGCGGCTTCCACCATCTCGTCCTCGGTCATCGTCGCCTCCTTGTTGGAATCCTCTACCTGGTTCTCGGCAGCCTCGGCGGCCTCGGCCTCGTTGGCCTCGGTATCGTCGACGGCCTCTACGGGAATCTTCACGTCCTTCTCCTCAGAGTCAACGGGGGCGGCGCCGGCGGCAGCCGCCTCCGTGCGAGCTTTACGGGCGGACATGATTACTTGTCCTCGTCGTCCACAACCTCGTAGTCGGCGTCGACAACGTCATCGTCGGCAGGCTGGGCACCGGCGGCACCGTCGGTCTGCTGCTGAGCGTCGGCGTAGACAACCTGGGCCAGCTCGTAGGCCACGGACTGCAGGGACTCGCCGGCGGCCTTGATGGCCTCGACGTCAGAGCCCTCGAGCGCCTTCTTGGCGTCGGCGATAGCGGCCTCGGCCTTGGACTTCACGTCAGCGGAAACCTTGTCGCCCAGCTCGTTGAGGGTCTGCTCGGTGGAGTAGCACAGGCTGTCGGTCTGGTTGCGGACCTCGACCTCTTCCTTCTGCTTCTTGTCCTCCTCGGCATGAGCCTCGGCGTCCTTGACCATACGATCGACTTCGTCGTCGGACAGAGCGGTGGAGCCGGAAATGGTAATCTGCTGCTCCTTGCCGGTGCCCTTGTCCTTAGCGGAGACCTTGACGATGCCGTTGGCGTCGATGTCGAAGGTGACCTCGATCTGCGGCACGCCGCGGCGGGCAGCCGGGATACCGGTCAGCTGGAACTTACCGAGCGACTTGTTGTCGCGGGCAAGCTCGCGCTCGCCCTGGAGCACGTTGATCTCGACGCTGGTCTGGTTGTCGGCAGCGGTGGAGTAGACCTCGGTCTTGGAGGTCGGGATCGTGGTGTTGCGGTCGATCATCTTGGTCATGATGCCGCCCATGGTCTCGACGCCCAGCGACAGCGGGGTAACGTCGAGCAGCAGGATGCCCTCGACGTCGCCGGTGAGCACGCCGCCCTGGACGGCAGCGCCGTCGGCAACGACCTCATCAGGGTTCACGGACATGTTGGGCTGCTTGCCGGTCATGGTCTTGACGAGCTCCTGGACGGCGGGCATACGGGTGGAGCCGCCGACGAGGATGACCTCGGTCAGATCGGAGAGCTTAAGCTTGGCGTCGCGCAGGGCGTTGGTGACAGGCTGCTTGCAGCGCTCGAGCAGGTCACGGGTGATCTTCTCGAACTCGGCGCGGGTCAGCGTGTAGTTGAGGTGCAGCGGTCCGGACTGGTTCATGGTAATGAACGGCAGGTTGATGGTGGTCTGCTGGGCGGCGGAGAGCTCCTTCTTGGCGTTCTCGGCGGCCTCCTTCAGACGCTGCAGGGCCATGGGGTCCTGACGCAGGTCGACACCGTTCTCCTGCTGGAACTTATCGGCCATCCAGTCGATGACGCGCTGATCCCAGTCGTCGCCGCCCAGGTGGTTGTCGCCCGAGGTGGACAGAACCTCAAACACGCCGTCGGCGAGGTCGAGGATGGAGACATCGAAGGTGCCGCCGC
This sequence comes from uncultured Collinsella sp., assembly GCA_902494545.1. Classification (GTDB taxonomy): domain Bacteria; phylum Actinomycetota; class Coriobacteriia; order Coriobacteriales; family Coriobacteriaceae; genus Collinsella. Next base: position 3,470 of record CABUTP010000001.1, read on the forward strand.
CCAGGTCGAAGACCAGGATGCGCTGGTCGGTGCCCTGCTTGTCCAGGCCATAGGCCAAAGCAGCAGCGGTCGGCTCGTTGACGATACGCTTGACGTTGAGGCCGGCGATCTTACCGGCGTCCTTGGTGGCCTGACGCTGGGCGTCGTTGAAGTAGGCCGGGACGGTGATGACGGCGTCGGTGACGGTCTCGCCCAGATACTTCTCGGCGTCGGCCTTCATCTTGGCGAGCGTCATGGCGCTCACCTGCTCGGCGGTGTAATCCTTGCCCTCGATGTCGACGACGGCACGGCCACCCTGGCCCTCCTTGACCTCGTACGGCACGGTCTTGATCTCGGAGGTGCACTCGGAGTACTTGCGGCCCATGAAGCGCTTGATGGAGAACACGGTGTTCTTGGGGTTGGTGACCGCCTGGTTCTTAGCGGCCTTGCCCACGACGCGGTCGCCGTCGGCACGGAAGCCCACGACAGACGGGGTGGTGCGGTCGCCCTCGGCGTTCACGATAATGGTCGGAGAACCGCCCTCGAGAACGGCCATTGCGGAGTTAGTAGTACCAAGGTCGATACCAAGAATCTTGCCCATTAGAAATTCCCTCTCTCTTGTGCGTTTGCACCGACTCGGCGGTCTGCCGCGCGGTGTTTCGGCTTGTCTTTCAGGATGTAGTGTATCCCCTTATGGGCCGGAATATACAAAATCTAAGTCAATTCATATAAGATTTCTTATCTCTGAGAGTTTAGGTTCTTAAATGCGCAGGTAAATACACTGTTTGAGTTCTCGGCAGATCTATTGAGATCTATGTAGAGTTGACTGAGGTGCGAGCCTGAAACTATCTCCCGCTTTGGGCGTGGATTACGGGATACGGTTTCCGCAAGCACGCTCAATCGCCCTATATTTCAAGTCACCTATAGCTAACATTTGCGCAGCTCAACGGCCTCACCTGCATGTTTTTTAGTAAGCCGCGGCATACTCGGCGAACGGTATGAAGATGCCGGTCAGAGGGTATTGCAAACGGTCGCTCCCGTGGTATGTTTTTGCCCGAATCAAACCGACGCGCATCGCCTGTAGCGTCGGTCAACAGAGAGGAAACTACCATGGCTCATCCCGTAATTGATGCCGACGAGTGCATCGCTTGTGGCGTTTGCGTCGACTCCTGCCCCGCTGGCGTTCTGGAGCTCCAGGACGTCGCCACCGTCGCTGACGAGGATTCCTGCGTCGCCTATGGCGCTTGCCAGGACGCTTGCCCCGCCGGCGCGATCACCGAGCTCGTCGAGGAGTAACAACTCCCCCACTTGCACACTCACAAGTACACCGTGCACAAAAAGGAGGCCTCCGCATCGCCGCGGAGGCCTCCTTTTGCATTCGTCGTTACTAGGACAGGTCATCTTCGTAGGGCATTAGGTCCGCCAAGTAGCCTTTCTCCTTGAGCATGGTCTCGATCTCGTCGAGAGTCTGCTCGTCTTCTGCCGCAATGCGGTGGAAGTGATAGCCGCTGGTTACCGTTAGCAGCGGAAAGCTCTTGCCGCTCTCGATATCGTGCAGGTAGCGCTCAACATCGCGACGATTGCGGATGTCCAGGTCGGCCGTGATCTTGCCGTATACGCGGTGATTGACGATTACGTTGAGCACGGCGCCGCCCGCGTCGACGATGCTCGTGAGCTCATCGCCCGCCTGCTCCACGCCGTGGCGAACCTTGACCAGACGCGTGGGCACGGCGGGGCTGCTGGGGGCCTCCTGTAGTACATAGCCGCGATTGGTGGCGACGATATCGTGCCCGTCGGCGCGCAGCAGGGCGATGTCCTGCACCACGACCTGACGGCTCACGCCCACCTCACGGGCAAGCGCACTGCCCGAGACAGGATCTTTGGCTCTCTCGAGCACGGCCATGATGGAACGGCGACGCTCGCGGGCATTCATTATTTACCGTCCAGCAGACGCAGGTGCTTAAGCGAAAGGTCGAGGATCGGCGCAGAGTGCGTCAGAGCGCCCGAACTAATAAAGTCAACGCCCAGGTCGGCGAGCGCGCGGATATTGCTGGCATCCACGTTGCCCGAGCACTCGGTCTTGGCACGACCGGCGATAAATTCAATCGCGGCAGCCATATCGTCGTGGGTCATGTTGTCGAACATGATGATGTCGGCGCCGGCCTCCACAGCCTCGCGCACCATGTCCAGGTTCTCGCACTCGATCTCGACCGTCGTGGTAAACGATGCATGGGCGCGCGCCATCTCGATCGCACGCGTCACGCCACCGGCGGCATCGATGTGGTTGTCCTTGAGCATGACAGCCGTCGACAGGTTGTAACGGTGGTTGCTGCCACCGCCGATCTCGACTGCGGCCTTCTCGAAGACACGCATGCCCGGCGTGGTCTTGCGCGTGTCGACAAGCACGGTCTTGGTGCCCACGAGCGCAGCCGCCATCCGATGTGTGTAAGTAGCGATGCCGCTCATGCGCTGCAGGTAGTTGAGCGCCACGCGCTCGCCCGAAAGCAGCACGCGCGCGTCGCCGCGCACCTGGCCCACGTGATCGCCGGCGTGTACCTCGTCACCGTCAGCAACATCAAACAGCACCGAACTCTGCGGATCCAGCAGCTCAAAGGTGCGGGCGAATACGTCCAGGCCGGCGATAATGCCGTCGGCCTTGGCGATGAGCTCCACCGTGGCGGGGCGCGCCGTGGGGCACACGCTCGCCGTACTCACGTCCTCAAACGTGATGTCCTCGCGCAGAGCCTGCAAAATCAGATCATCGACGACGAGCTTCATGGTAATGGGATTCATGGTCTACTCCTCCACGGCCTGCGTGCCGGCGGCACGGGCCAAATCATCGATTGCAAGGGTATCGGCGCTCAGGGCGCGGTGACGCCCGTCAAGCGCGGGCTCACCGGCCTGCTCCACGGCCAGCGACTCGCCGGTGCGCATGTACCACGCGGCGCGGCGGCCCCAGACCAGCGCCTCGAGCAGGCTGTTAGAAGCCAGGCGGTTCTTGCCGTGCACGCCATTGCAGGCCGTCTCGCCGGCGGCGTAGAGCTCGGGCATCGAGGTGCGACCGTCCTTGTCGACCCATACGCCGCCCATAAAGTAGTGCTGCGTGGGAGTGACGGGAATGGGCTCGTCCAGGATGTCGCGGCCGTCCTCCAGGCAGCGCGCGCGGATATTGGCAAAGTGCCCGGTCACCACGTCGCGCTCGACGGGGGCAAAGCTCAGCCACTCGTGCTCGGTGCCGTCCTGCCTCATCTGCTCGCGGATGGCGGCGGCGACAACGTCGCGCGGCTGCAACTCGTCGGTAAAGCGCTCGCCGGCGGCATTGAGCAGAATCGCGCCCTCGCCGCGGCAGCTCTCGCTGATCAGGAACGTGCGACCCGGCTGCGGCGAGAACAGACCCGTGGGATGGATCTGCACGTAGTCCAGGTGCTCCATCTTAATGCCATGCTCCTGAGCGATGTAGCAGGCGTCGCCCGTGAGCTGCGGGTAGTTAGTCGAGTGGTCGTAGACGCCGCCAATGCCGCCCGTCGCCCACAGCGTGTGGCGGGCATGGATCTTAAACGGCTTACCGGCATGCACGCCCTCAGCGGCATTTGCCAGCTCGTCGGCGGGGCGAGCTGAATCGTCCTCGTCCACGGCGACGGCGACGACGCCGGTGCACACCGTGGCGTCATCGCGCTCGGCGGTCAGGATGTCGGTCATGGCAACGTGTTCGAGAATCTGCACGTTATCCAGCTTGCGGACAGCCTGGAGCAGCTTGGTCGTAATTTCCTTGCCCGTAATATCGGCATGGAAGGCGATGCGCGGGCGGCTGTGCGCGCCCTCGCGGGTAAAGTCGAGGCTGCCGTCGGCCTTGCGCTCAAAATCCACGCCCATGGCCAGCAGGTCGTTGATGACCGAGCGGCTCGAGCGAATCATGATGTCAACACTCTCGCGGCGGTTCTCGTAATGGCCGGCATGCATGGTGTCCTCAAAGAAGGCATCGTAGTCAGAGCCTTCGGGCAGCACGCAGATGCCGCCCTGCGCGAGCATCGAATCGCACTCGTCGACAGCGCCCTTGGAGAGCATGATCACGCGCGTGCTCGTCGGCAGATTGAGGGCCGCATACAGGCCCGCCACGCCGCAACCGGCAATGACGACGTCACACTCCATATCGGGGTATTGTTTGGTTTCCACAGGAATCCTCTCCCTTGTAATGTGGCATAAGGGATGGTCCCTCATGTCACATTGGCTTAGCGCGCCGCGTACTCGAGCATGCGGTCGAGCGTGAGCTTGGCCTGATCGGCGGCCTCGTCCGACACGCCAATCTGCACCTCGCCCTCGCCCGTCTCCAGGCAGTGCACGAGCTTGTCGAGCGTGATGAGATCCATGTTGACGCAGGTGGGCTGCACCGCAGGGAAGTAGAACTTCTTGCCAGTGCCCTGGCAGCGGCGTTCAAGCTCGTAGAGCACGCCGCGGACCGTCACGATGATGAACTCGCTGGCGTCCGACTCCTCGGCATACTTGATGATGCCGGCAGTAGAGCCGATGTAGTCGGCCTCGGCCAGGACGTCGGCCTTGCACTCGGGGTGCGCCAGCACGAGTGCGTCGGGGTGCGCCTCCTGCGCGTCGACGATCTGCTCGACGGTGATGATGTGATGACGCGGGCAGTAGCCGTTGTTGAGGATGACGTGTTTTTGGGGCACCTGCTCGGCCACAAAGCGGCCCAGGTTTTGGTCGGGAATGAACAAGATGTGCTGCTGCGGCAGCTCGGACACGATCTTGACGGCGTTGGAGCTGGTGACGCACACGTCACTCCAGCTCTTGATCTCGACCGTCGAGTTGACGTAGCAGACGACAGCCAGGTCATCGCCGTACTCGGCGCGCGCTGCATCGACCGTCTCGCGCTTGACCATGTGCGCCATGGGGCAGTCCGCGCCCGGCTCGGGCAGCAGCACGGTCTTGGTGGGGTTGAGCAGCTTGGCGCTCTCGCCCATAAACTCCACGCCGCACAGCACGATAGTCTGCTGCGGCAAGCTCTTGGCGAGCTTTGCCAGGTAAAAGCTGTCGCCAACGAAATCGGCCACAGCCTGAACCTCGGGCGCCACGTAATAGTGCGCCAGGATCACCGCGTCGCGTTGGGTCTTAAGTTGCTGAATGGCCTCGACGAGCTCTGCGGGCACCAGTGCCGCGCGCTCCGTTGCCGTCGTTGCCGATGCCAGGCCGGCCGCGATATCGCGTGCAAGCTCCGACGCATCCATGTTCGCGCTCTGTGCCATCAAGGCCCCTCTCTTTTGGCGAATCTTGGGGCTTTAGTATGACACCTAGGTTTACAGCTGACAAGACAGCTGTAAAGCCAGGTGTAAAGTTGGAATAAAGATTCAATCTTGGGGCGGGTCCATTTTCGAACTGGCAAGCTGAGGATAGTTGAAAATGGACCCGCCCCATGATTCGAGCAGCCGTTTTGTCTGGTCCGAGAGGCGGTGGGCATAGAAGCGGGCCCGAATCGCTCGATCCGGGCCCGCTGGGGACTGGCGCGCAACTACGCGCGGCGCTTCATGGCCCAAGCCAGCAGCAGGGCTGCCACACCGGCAGCGAGTACGGCACCAGCCATGACGTACGCGCTGTCGCCGGACTCAGGCAACGTCTCCTTGCTAGCCTTCTTCTTAGACTTGGAAGACGTGGTCGTGGTAGTCGTAGTGGTCTGGCTCGAATCGGGCGTCGGCGTGGGCTTGGCAGCCTCGGCAACGGTAAAGGTCGTCTCGGCCGTGCCCGTAGTCGAAACCACGCTCAGCCTGTGCTCGCCCACGCCAAGCGTCTTTAGGAAGCTCGTCTTGAGCGTCACGATCGTGGAGCCCTCGGTGAGCACGTAGTTCTCGGCGGTGACCTCCTTGTCGTCGACCAGCACCTTCTGGAAGAACTCGATCGGCGCGCTCGAGCGGAAACTCAGGTCCTTGGCGGCGTCAATCACCATCGTCTGGCCCTTGCCGTCGATGATCTCGGGCGCCGGAATCGCCTCGGTCTTGCCCCTCTCGCCGCAGGCAATGCACTTCTGGTGCCACTCACCCTTGGCCTCGGTGGTCGCCGGCCTATCGACGACCCACTCAAAGGTATGCTCGGCCTTGTCGAGGGCTTCGCCGCAGCGGCAGATATGCCAGTGGTTCTTGGCGTCGTGTGCCCAGCCAGAGCCGTCGGGCTCGTGCTTAAGCACGCCCTCGACCGTCACGTTCACGTCGCACTCGACGTCCTTAAGCTCAAAGGTACCGGCGTCGGAGAGCTCAACGGCCTTACCGTCAACCTTTACGGCGTAGTCCTTGCCCGCAAAGTATGCACTATCGATGCTCATGGTGAGCGTTGCAGTCCCGTGACAATCGAGCTCGGTTGCCGTCGAGCTGAGCGCGTACCCCACCTGATTGCTCGGCAGCGTCACAATCAGCTTGGGACCGGCCGCCACGGTAACCTCGGTGGCGGAAGAGGCGTCGTAGTTGGCCTTAGCCTGGTAGCGCACCTCATACGTGCCAGCGGCAAGACCCGTAAGCTCGGCCGTGCCCTCGTCCACCGCCTGATACTCGTCAGCACCCTTGGCACGCCACTCCATCGTCGCGTCGACGCCCGTGATCTTACCGTCACGCTTGCCGCTCACGGTCTCGGCCGCAGCCTGGACCACCGGCGCGCCCTGCGCGGCGTTCTTGATGGAGAAGTCGCACGTCAGGCCCTCAGTCGGAAGCGCGTAGTTGCCCGCGGCCTTGCCCGTCAGCGCTGTGAGGGTCGCCTGATACGAATCGCCAGCCTCGACCTGGGAGCCCACGACGGTCGCGCCGAGTTCATCCTTGCCGATAACGTTGCCGAGCGTCGCCTCGGGGCAGTGCTCCTCGCCGTCGTAGACAAACTCAGTAGTTCCCCACTTCACAGTGAGCACGCGCTGGTTGATGGTGAACACGCCATCAACGAACGTAATGTTGTAGTTGGGGTTCGCGCCCTCAGGCTGCGTCAGTTGCAGAGCATAGCCGCCATCACGCACGTTGTCGCTATCTTCGCGATCGATCTCGATGCCCTGAAGCGTTTCGCCCGCGACGAGTTTGCCAGAAGTGACATCCCACGTAAACACGGGGTCGGCCTCGCCGTACGTCTTGGAGGAGGCATCAGCTGCGACCGTAATCGCGCGCGGCTTAACCTCGAGCGTGACCTCACCCTCGGCGGTCGCACCGTCAATCGTCACCTGGTAGGCAACGACCAACTTGCCAACGTCGCGGATCTTGGGGGCCTCGGGGGACCAGTTCTTACCGTCGGTGCTGTACTGGGCCGTCGCGCCCTCGGGCAGACTCGTCGCATCAACCGTGTGATAGTCGCCGTCGTACTCGTCGGAGTAGCCAACGATGGCGGCAGCCGGAATCTCGACCTCGGCCAGCTTGTGACCGCAGACCTTGCACTTCTGTTGCTTGGAGCCCTTCTCGGTTGCCGTGGGGGCCTTGACGACGACCCACTCAAAGTCGTGCTTGGCCTCGTCGATCTTGTCTCCACAGGCGCACTTATGCCAATGCGTGCTGTCGTCGGAGAGCCACTCATCGTTCACGGCCTCGTGCTTGCGCACGCCCTCGACCGTGACGACGAGGTCGCTCTCGGCGTTCTGAACGGTGAACTCACCACGCGCGTCGGGCGCCACAACGGCATTGTTGACCTTGACGGCGTAAGAGTCGTTGTCAGCAAAGTAGCCGCTCTCGATACTGACCGTGAGGGTGGTTGATCCGTGCCAGTCAAGCTCGTCCGGGCTCGCCATAATCGTATAGCCGACCTGCTTGGCAGGCAGCGTCACGACGAGCTTGCCGCCGGCATTAACGGTAACCTCGGTGGCGGAGGAGGCATCATGGTCGCTATCGGCGCGGTAGCGCACCTCGTACGTGCCGACAGCACAATCCGCAATCTCAGTCACGCCTTCGGGCACACCCCGATACTCGCCAGAGTCCTTGGCGCGCCACTCCATCATAGCGTCGACGCCCGTGATCTTACCGTCGGACTTACCGCTCACGGTCTCGGCCGTGGCCTGGACCTTCGGCGCGCCCTGGGGCGCCTTCTTGATGGAGAACTCGCACGTCAGGCCTTCGGCGGGGAGCTTGTAGTTACCCGCGTCGTCGCCCGTCAGCTCGGTGATTTTCGCCGTGTAGGTGCCGGCCTTGACCTTGGCACCGTCGACGTACGCGGAGAGATTGTCATCGCCGACGACGTTGTGGAGCTTCGCCTGGGGGCAGTGCTCTTCGCCGTCGTAGGTGAACTCAGTAGTGGTGTCCCACGTTACGGCGAGCTCGCGCTTGCCGATCGTAAAGGTGCCATCCTTGAACGTAATCTTGTAGTTGGGGTTGGCGCCTTCGGACTGCGCTGCCGTCACGGCGTAGCCGTCCTTGCGCACGGCCTCGCCGACCTCGCGAGAGACGGTGATGCCCTGGAGGCTCTCGTCCTTGACAAGCTTGCCCTTGGTGACCTCCCACCCCAGCGCGGGATCAGAATCGCCGTACGTCTTGGAGGCGTCCAAAGCGGAAACCGTGATCGCGAGCGGAGTGACCTCGAGTGTCACCTGGCCCTCAACCGCCGCGCCGTCGATCGTGACGCGATAGTCGACCGTCACACTGCCGGCATCCTTGATGCTGGGCGCAACGCTCGTCCAGCCGCCGTCAGCAGCCTTGTATTCAACGACGGAACCTTCGGGCAGCGCCGAGGCGTCGACAGAGTGGTCCTTGCCGTCATATTTGCCCGAATAGCCCTTAACAGCCAGGGCCGGAATCTCTACCGCGCCCGACTCATGGCCGCACACGGAGCACTTCCCGTGCTTGGAGCCGGCCTCGCTAACCGTCGGCTGCTTGTCGATCGTCCATTCGTACGCATGCTCAGCGTTCATCTTGATTTTGCGGGACTCCGCATTGCCGGCGGCATCCGTAGCCACGATTACGTGCTCGGCGCCAGCATCACCCTCGGCGGCCTTAACCGTATACCTACCGTCCTTGCCAGCCTTGAGTTCCTTGCCGTTGTCAGTGACCGTTACCGTCTCGTCACGGTCATCGATCACGTCAAACGAGACGCTCTCGCAATAGGCAGCGCCATCCTCCAGGTCATAAATGACGGGCTTATAGGTATCCTTATAGGTATAACGTTCTTCATCCCATTTGCCGCTGCAAACCCTGCAGACCTTTTGACGAACGCCATCGGCTTCGGGCGTGGCGGGCGTAACGATCTCGTATTTCCACCTGCAGGGCTGGCGCTCCAGCTCCTTCTTCTTGCAGTACTTGCAGACCTTAACGTGGCTACCTTCGCCATTCGGCTTCCAAGCTGCATTGTCGGCAACAGCATGGGGTCCCGGCTCGATCTTGACCTCAGCATCGGCCGACGCATTGTGGTTGTTATCCTCGGCATAGCGGACGTAGTACGTTCCCGACTTCGCAAGACCGGTCAGCTTATCGTCAGACGTTATCTTCTGGTAATCCCCACTCGACCCGCGACGATATTCCATCGCCTTGGTCACGCCCGAGATGGAACCGTCCTTGCTGCTGCACGTGGTCCAATTATTGCCCACGAGCCCAGCCGGCGCGTCCTGATCGGCCTTGGAAATCTTCACGGTCGCTTTGCCCGTAACGGTCAGGTAGTCAGAAGCCGTCACACGATAGGATGTCGTGTACTCGGCCGCATTGCGATAGGTCGGCTTTTTCGTCGTCCAATCGCCACCCTCTTCGCAGTACTCGATCTTCATATCCGCCGGCTGGGGGTCATTCTTGACGTTGACCGTAATGCCGTGCTCTTTGCCGTCATAGGCGCCCTCAAAGCCAGTGGCCTCAAGGTCAAAGCGCGAAACATCAACGATCTCCCACTTGAGCGTCAGAACACTTGTGGTGCCGCCATCGGTCGTGAAGTTGCCCTTACCGATGACAATGCACTCGTATTGCCCTGGCTCGGTCTGCTTCAGTCCGGATTCACTTCGAGCGCTGAGCTCGTAATCCTTGCCCTCAACGAGATCGACCCACTCACCGGCACCGTTTTTGAACTTTGCACTTTCGACGACAGGCTGATGCTCCTTGCCGTCATAGGCATACTTGCCCGCGCCCTTGCCGCCGTCTTTAAGGGTGAACCGGTAGGATTGACCCCTAACCAGGCGACGCGGCGAAATCTCAAAGGCCTTCTTGCCCTCGAGCGTCTGACCAGAGGCAGTCTTAAAGCTCGTGACGACATAGTAGTAGCCAGCGTCCGCCGGAGCATCCTTGAGCTTGGTGCCGTTTTTATATGCCTCGGCGTCCGCCTGGGACTTGCACTGATACCACGTGAATTCATCGCTGGCCGTCACGCCCATCTGCTCTAGATTCCACGCGCCGTCCTTATTCAAAGCAATCTTTACCGGGCAACCGTCATAGACAAGTTCGGTGCTCTGAGAGCTCGTTGCCTTGGACATGGAGAGCTCATACGTGGCCCTCAGGTACTTTTTGGGCTCACCGCTCTCGTCCTTGCCATATTCGCACTCGCTGTTGCGGAACGGGCCCACGCACGAAGCGCGAACGCCCAAACCGTCAGCCTCAACGTTCCACTTGTGCTGGTGGATGGTCTCGCGGAAGGTGAGGTCGCCGTTAAGGTTCACGACCTCGTACTTGTCGGAGTTGTCGTCGTTCTCGGACGAGCCGTCTGGCACAACGCCTTCGATCTTGTTGGATTCGCAGGTGCCAAGGACACGCGACTTTACGCCATTACTGTCCGCAGTCTCCTCAATCGAGATCCAAACATTGTCTCCAAAGCCTCCGCGTACGGAGAAGTCAGACGCGATATTCAGCGCCGGGACGTTGGCATCGACACTCTTTTTCTTCGGGACATACAGGCTCTTGGCGGTTCCCGTAGCTTTATCAGCTTCAGTGTACTTGTCGCCATAATTAGTATCGCCGGCGTGACTGTTCTTCCAGTAGCTCGCGATTTCCGGCGATCCGTTGAGGGTAAGGGTTCCGGCGGCGTATACCACGCATGTATTGCCGCGTGCGCCATAGCGTTCAATCGTGCCACCGTTTATGTTGCAGCGAGCGCTTCGTGCAACATTAAGGGCATCGACTGTCAAAGTGTTGTCGGCCGAGCTCGAACGCGTGCTGTGGAAGTTGCTCATGGTGCAGCTGTTGAGGTTGACCGTAGCGTTGGTGACGCCCATCACGCCTGCAACGGCGCACTTTCCAGTCTCCTGAACCTGTGCGAACTCAGTGGTCTCTTCGACCGTCGGATATTTATTATTGGTCTGCCAAATGCCGCTGTCGGCATCGGAACCAAACCGGCAGTTCTCGAACGTCGCAGTCAGCCTCGAAGCGACGTCCGAATTCACGCCACCACGGGGATTGCCCACAATTGAAACTGCACCGTTGTAGTCGCCAGACGTATTCCAGAACGCACAGTCAGTAAACGTAGCGTTGAGCTTATTAATATTCCCCTTGCCGTCATCGGAGAAGCTGCTGCGGAACAGGCGGACCGGCACAGCATATTCAAGAATACTGTATGGGGAAACCTCGCCCAAAGAGTTGTGCGACTTGCCAGCATAGTCCCTAATCATCAGCTTACTGAAATTTGCAGACAGCTTTCCCTTGGTATTGCCCAGGGAAATCGCAGGTACCTTTTGCTCGTACTTGCTGCCATACGAGAGAATGAAGTTCTGCGAGCCGTCGCCAACCCCCAGGCCAACCGAGATGTCGCCCGATGCCTTTTTGTAGCCACCGCTGTAATAGCGGTCGGTCAAAAAGCCGCTTACGGACTCAAATTGCTTTTGGTTTCTATGGAAGCTGACGCACGGATTGTTGACACCGATGAACTCGATATTGCTACCCTGTTTGATGTTGAACAGCCATCGAGTTTGCTCAACCCGCCAGTTAGTCTTATCGTTCACGTAGACCGTGCCATCGATGTAGATCCTCACAGGATTAATCCGAGATGCATCCGGCGCGTCGATGGTGTAACCCGAAGATGGCGTGACCTCACCCTCAGCCGTCTTAAGTACGTAACTGCCCGGCTCGGTGATTTGGACGGGTTCGTTGTTGGCCTGTGTAAGCGGCAGCACCTCCGCCCTCACCCCGTCGGGCATAACCTGCGTCTCGGCGTTTGCCACGGCCGGCGTCGCCACGAGCGCGCATGCCACGGTTGCGATACCCAGCAGACGCGTCAACGCAGCGCGCATCCCCATCTTCTTCCTCATCGTTCAGCTCCCTTACCCCTATGCTTTCGCGATGTCCGATATCACTTGGCGCGGCCGGCATGGTCCCTCGCCAGCCGCCAGCTCAAATTGACATATATATTCACCTGGTATTGTGCAACCACATGTTTTGACACCCTGCCGCTCGGCGCGAGTTGCGTACCGTGGGGCGCAAACGGAACGCACCCCCGCGGGTGGCGCGTGCACGATGTGGCAAAATCGAGGTACTAAGGGGGCCCAATATGCTCAGAATCATCGCCTGCGACGACGACGTCGCCTTTCTAGATAACCTGCACCGCATGATCAACCGCTGGTCTGCCGAGACGGGTACGGCGGTCGATGTTGCACTCGTTACGCGCGGCGAGGACCTGCTGGCACGCCATGCCGCATCGCGCGCCGACATTATCATGCTCGACATGATCATGCCGCTCGTCAACGGCATGGACACCGCCCGCGAGCTGCGCCAATCCGATACCGCCGTGCGCTTGGTGTTTCTGACCTCATCGCCCGAGTTCGCGCTTGAGTCCTACGAGGTCCGCGCCTTCGACTACCTGCTCAAACCCGTGACCTACGAGCGCGTGGCGCAACTGCTCGACGAGCTGTCGAGCCTACGTCCGGCAACGATTGACGAACTCGTCATCAAGACGTCCTTTGGCTACCATGCCCTGCGCCTATCCGATATCGAATATGCCGAGGCTCGCAACAAGCACGTGGTCTTCCACCTGCGCGATGGCCGCGATATCGAGGCGCTCGAGCCGTTCCGCAGCATCGAGGACCGGCTGGCCCAAAACGCGACCTTCTTTAAGTGCCACCGCAGCTACCAGGTCAATCTGCGCAACATCGACCACTTCAATCGCACGGAAATCGTCATGCGCTCGGGCGCGTGCATACCGCTCGCGCGCAGCTGCAAGCAGGGATTCCAAGACGCCTACTTTGCGGTGCGGTTCGAGGGCGGGAGACGCTGATGCTTTCCTCGGCAGAACTGGTACTTTGGGCAATCCACCATGCGACGACGTTGCTCTTTGGCGTCTTTGCCTCGGCGGCGCTGTGCGGTGTCGAGATCAACGGCCGCCATTCGCTCGAGCTGGTGGGGGTCGGCGCCGTAACCGGATGTGCATTCGGCCTCGCCAATGCCGTCGGCGGCGAGCTTTTCGCCCGACAGGCCTATCCGCTCGTCGTGCATCTGCCGCTTGTCGTCTACCTGTGCGTACGCTATCGCCTGAGTCCGCTGCTCGCCATCCTGGGCGTTACCAGTGCCTACCTGAGCTGCCAGTTTAGCAACTGGATGGGCATCGCCGCATTCGCCGCCACCGATTCGCAGGTCGCGTACTACGCGGCGCGCATCATCACCACGCTCGGCGTCTTTGCGATCCTGCTGCATTGGGCCAGAGACATCGGTCCGCGCCTGGCGATCAAAAGCCCCACCGAGCTGGAGATTCTGCTCATCCTGCCACTCGTCTACTACATCTTCGACTACGCCACCAACGTCTATACCACGCTCTTCCACTCGGGCTCGGTGGTAACCGTTGAGTTTTTGGCGTTCGCCCTCTGTGCCTTCTACCTTATGTTTCTTGCCGTCTACCTGCGCGAATACGAGGCAAAGGAAATCGCCGAGCGCGAGCGCTGGATGCTCGCGACCCGCGACAGCGCGGCCATCAAAGAGCTCGAAGCCTGGCGCCAGTCCGGACGCGAGCTCTCGGTTCTCCGTCACGACATGCGCCACTACCTGCGCGGTCTAGCGGCCCTGATCGAAGAGGGTCACACCGATGAGGCGCTCGAGCGCATCGACGCGCTCTGCGAGACCAACGACCGCACCGCCGTGCGCCGCTACTGCGCCAACGAAACGGTCAACATTGCGCTCTCGTCGCTTTCCGCGGACATCAACGCGCACGGCATCACCGCCGTGCTGCGCGCCGCCGTGCCCGAAACCGTCCACGTGGGCGATGTCGATCTGTTCAGTGTGGTATCGAACGCCCTGGACAATGCCATCGCCGCGGCGAGCGCCGCCCCCGAAGGCAAGCGATTTGTCGACCTGGACCTTCGCTACGAAGACGGTCAGCTTCTATTGCTGGTTTCCAACACGTTTGGCCGTGCGCCGCACATGGTCGACGGCATGCCCGTGGCTCAGCACACTGGGCACGGCTTTGGCACCAAGAGCATTAAGCTTGCCGTCGAGCGCATGAACGGCAACTGCCAGTTCCGCATTAATGGCGACCGGTTTGAGCTGCGCGCCGTGATGTAGGGGCTGCCGCCAGCCTCGCTACAGCGGTGCAGCTGCCGGGGTCAGCTGCTTAATGTAGGCCCACATGCGCTGCTTGGCGGCCTTGTCGGTGAGCGCCGCCTCAAAACCGTCGAGTGCCAGCACGCGGCGCCCCTGCACATGGGCGACCAGGCCGGGCTTGAGCATGGCGGTGTCAAAGTCATCAATTGCCACAAGCATATCGGCATAGGTCTCGCGCATGACATCGGCCGCGCTGTTGTCCAGCAGCAGCACCGCCTCGGGGTCCAAGGTCTCCAGCGCCTCGCGGAACAGGTCGCACGTCAGGGCCTCGCCCGGCGCGACCGCTCCGTCGCCCGCGCCGGCGACGCTCGCCAGCACGCAAAAATCCTCGGGGGCATATCCGATGGCGCCGAGCGCCTTGCGCAACGCGGCGCCATCCGCGCCGGCAGCCAGCTCGCCGCCCGAGCACTCGGCTTCGTCCAAATCGCCTTTGACCAGCACAATCGGCGAGCACGCGTTGCCCGCGATACGCACGCCGCGGCCCGCGAGCGATGCGAGCTCCTGCTCGGTCGCCCGAGCGATGGCTTCTTTTTTCTGGCTTTGTGACGTGGGCATGCGCTCTCCAATCATTTGCGTGCCCACCATTATATAAAAGAGCCGCCTGCGAGTGGTTGCTTTACGAGCCGCTGGGTATAAGCACGGTCGTACTGAGTTTTACGCGGCCGAGCCGCGTCACATTATGGAGGTCACCATGGCTGACATCAAGCAGATTACCCCCGAGAATTTCGACGCTGTCGTCAACGATAGCCTGCCCGTACTGGTTGATTTTTGGGCCCCATGGTGCGGCCCCTGCCGCTCGCTCTCGCCCATCGTAGACGAGGTTGCCGACGAGCTGGCCGGCAAGATTGCCGTGGCCAAGTGCAACGTCGATGACAACCAGGACCTGGCCATGAAGTTTGGCGTCATGAGCATCCCCACGCTGATCGTCTTTAAGAACGGCGAGGAAGTCGACCGCTCTGTCGGCGCCTTACCCAAGGCAAGACTTCAGGCACTGCTGGAGAAGCATCTGTAATACGCTTGTTACCTGTCTGCCGTCCATGAGCGGTTTCGCACCGCTCGCCGGAGTGCCAAACGCAAGGCATGCGACCACGGATAGTATGGTAGACACAAACAGCCCCCAGTGAACGGGTGCGAGTCAGACGGACTCGCGCCCGTTTTCTTATGCGGCGGCGCCCAAGGCGGGCGTAGTAGAATCTGAACCACCATTTCGCCCCGTACAAAAGGAGATTCCCATGCATGACGTCGGAATGAACATGAGCCAGCTTGCCATGAGCGTCAAGCAGGTCGACGACACCATTGAGCTCGCTCACGAGTGGAGCCATCAGCTGCTGCATGCGACCGAGAACTTTGACATGGAGCGCATTGGCGCCAAACTCGAGGCCGCCATGTCTGCGCTGCACGAGGCGCACGATGCGCTCGAGGGCTACGAGGAGGCCATCGAGGCAGATCACAACTCCGTCGGCTCCGTGAAACTGGTGTAACGTGGCCGAGCACGAGCACGCGCACGATCACGGTGCGGACGACGATGCGAGCTGCCGCTGCAGCGGCTCCAACTCCGAGCTGGTCCGCTTTTCGGTCACCGCGCCCGACGACCTGCTGCGCCGCTTTGACGAGCAGATCGCGCGCCGCGGTGACGTGGCCAACCGTTCCGAGGCCGTACGTGATCTGATTCGCGCCTCGATCGCCAAGGAGCAGATGCGCACGCCCGACGAGCAGGTCATCGGTTCGCTCACCATGATCTATGACCACCATACCGGCGATCTGACGCGCCGTCTGGACGAGGTGCAGCACGACTACACCGACGAGATTGTCTCGACCATGCACGTGCATCTGGACCACCACAACTGCCTGGAGATTCTGGCGCTCAAGGGTCGCGGCGAGCGTGTCTACGAGCTGGCGGACCGGTTGCTGGGGCTGCGCGGCGTTAAGCACGGCGAGCTCACCTGCGCCGCCACCAAGCAAAGCCTGGGGCTCTAACAGCACACACTTCAATGAAGGGGAGCCACATGCGGCATGTGCATATTCATGTGACGGGCATTGTGCAGGGCGTTGGCATGCGACCATTTGTGTATCGCGAGGCTATGGCGCATGGCATTTGCGGCTGGGTGCTCAACGCGGGCGATGGAGTGCACATCGAGGCGCATGCTTCGGTCGAGGCACTCGACGGCTTTGTCACCGCGCTGTCGGAGCACGCGCCCGCCGCGGCCCGCGTTGAGCATGTCGCTGTTGCAGACCTGGAGCCCGACACTTGGGATGCCGACGATGAGCAGGCCTTTCGCATCGTAGCGTCGCAGGATCAGACCATGCACACGACGCTCATCTCCCCCGATATCGCCACCTGTGACGACTGTCTGCGCGAACTGTTCGACCCCGCCGACCGACGCTTTCACTACCCCTTTATCAACTGCACCAACTGCGGGCCGCGCTTTACCATCATCCGGTCGCTGCCTTATGACCGAGCGGCCACGTCGATGGATTGCTTTCCCATGTGCCCCGAATGCGCCGCAGAGTATGGCGACCCGCTTGACCGGCGCTTTCATGCGCAGCCCGATGCCTGCTTTGACTGCGGGCCACATATTACTTGGCGCGAGGTGGCGGGCGACATGGAGCTCGAAGGCTCGGGGGCGACGCCAGCCGTCGGCAGCACGCGCGAAACCAGCGATGCCATTATTGACCGCTGTGTCGAACTGCTGGCCAGCGGCGGTATTGTCGCCATCAAGGGCCTGGGCGGATTCCATCTGGCCTGCAACGCCGCCAATGAGCAGGCGGTGGTCGAGCTGCGCCGTCGCAAGCGCCGCAGCAACAAGCCGCTTGCCGTTATGGTGCGCAGCCTTGCCGATGCTGAACGCCTGTGCCATGTCGATGATGCCGAGCGCGGCTTGCTAACCGGCAGCATCCGCCCCATCGTGCTGTTGCGCCGGCGTGCTGTTGGCGAGGGAGATTCCCCCGACGCCCCTACACTCGCGCCATCCGTCGCGCACGATCTACCCGAGCTCGGCGTCATGCTCCCCTATACACCGCTTCAGCATCTGCTGCTTGCAGCTGCCGCGTCGCATGACATGCACGCGCTAGTCATGACCAGCGGAAACCTGAGCGAGGAACCTATCGAGACCGACGATGTCCTTGCATGGGAACATCTTGTTGCAGCCGGCATTGCCGACGCGCTACTTGGCAACGACCGTGCGATTCTCTCGCGCTACGACGACTCCGTGGTACGTGTGGTCGACGGCACCGTCATGCCCGTGCGTCGCGCACGCGGATATGCGCCTCGGCCGTTGCCGCTACCGGCACTCGACACCGTCGAGCCCTGCGTGCTCGCATGCGGCCCACAGCAAAAGGCAACGATCGCATTCACACGCGAGGATGCGAACGGCGAGGCGGCCTGTTTTGTGTCGCAGCATATCGGCGATGTCGAAAACGGCGAGACCTTCGATGCCTGGAGCGCCGCGCGCACGCGCTTGGAAGATCTCTTTGACTTGGCGCCCGCCGCCTTGGCCTGCGATTTACACCCCAGCTATCTATCGAGCCAGTGGGCGCGTGAGCAGGCGCGAAAATGCAATCTGCCGCTCGTCGAGGTGCAGCACCATCATGCGCATATCGCAAGCGTAATGGCCGAGGCCATCGCCACGGGCCAGCTTACAACCGACGCGCGCGTCCTTGGCATCGCCTTTGACGGCACGGGAGCGGGCACCGACGGAACCATTTGGGGCGGCGAGTTCCTTGTTGCCGGCCTTGCCGATTTTGAACGCGCCGCACACCTGCGCACCTGGGTGCTGCCAGGCGGTGCCGCATCCGTGCGCGATGCCCGGCGCAATGCCTTTGCCCTGCTGAGCGAGCTCGGCCTGCTCGAGCACCCGGGTGCCGCGGGGCTATTGGACACCCTTGACGAGCAGACGCGCAGCATCACGGCTACGATGATCGAGCGGAACATCAACAGCCCACGCACGAGCAGCATGGGGCGTCTCTTTGACGCCGCCGCTGCAGTTTTGGGCATTTGCGGGCAGGCAACCTACGAAGGCGAGCCCGCCATCGAACTCGAAGCCGCCGCCTGGCGCGCGCTCGGCAGTAAGCCCGTTCGTCTCGACGGCAATCATACAGGCGTGTTCACGTCTGCCGACGACTCCCCCATCTTGGACCCCCAACCGCTCATCGAAGCTCTTCTGAATGGAATCGAGGCAGGCGCGCCGGCCGACAGGCTCGCCCTCGGGTTTCACATCGCCATTACGCACGCTACGATCCACATCGCGTGCGAGATCTGTGATCGCGAAGGCATCGATACCGTCGCGCTCTCGGGCGGTGTGTTCATGAACCGGCTTTTGCTTCAGCTCCTTACCCACGAACTCAAAGACGCCGGTCTTGCCGTCTTGGTCCCCCACACTGTGCCCGTCAACGACGGCTGCATCGCCTACGGTCAGGCGGCTGTCGCGCGCGCTCGTCTTGCGCAGATCGCATCGCAATAGCTCGCCCTCGCACGCCGCCGCGCTCAACCGTCTCACAGGTGTAACGCGTTTGCTCGCGACTCCCGCGAGCGTTACCATCATCTGATGGGTAATTAGGCGCCTATCCAGCGCAAAACGTATAAAAGAGGAACATTATGTGCCTTGCCGTTCCCGGTAAAGTAGTCAAACGCGACGACGACCTTAAGGCGACCGTCGACATGATGGGCATCGAGCGCCCCGTTTCGCTGCGCCTCGTGCCGACGGCACAGGTAGGCGACTATATTCTCGTGCACGCCGGCTTTGGCATTCAGATTGTCGACGAGCAGGAAGCCCAAGAGACACTCGAGCTCGTCAATACCATGACCGAGCTGGCCGAAGAGGACCAGCTCGCCACTAACCCGGCCGAGGCATACTAGTGGCGGCGACGCAGCCGGTTCGCTCCGGTATCGACTTTTCGGCATTTCGCGACCCCAAGCTGGCTCGCGAGCTCATCGATCGTATTCATGAGCTTGTCGGTAACCGCAGCATCAACCTTATGGAAGTCTGCGGTACGCACACCGTGAGCATTGGCCGCTATGGCTTTCGCTCCATCATGCCGACGGGACTCAAACTGCTAAGCGGCCCGGGTTGCCCCGTTTGCGTCACCGCCAACCGCGACATCGATCACGCAATCGCGCTTTCCAACATGGACGACGCCATCATCACCACCTTTGGCGACATGATGCGCGTTCCCGGATCGTCCACCTCACTTGCCGCGCAAAAGGCGACGGGGCGCGACATCCGCATCGTCTACTCTCCGCTCGACGCACTCGACATTGCCGAGCAAAATCCCGAACGCCCGGTCATCTTTATGGGCGTCGGCTTTGAGACCACAACGCCCACCATTGCCGCCGCTATCCTGGAGGCCGACGCGCGCGGGCTCCAGAACTTCTCGGTCTACTGTGCTCACAAGACCACGCCGCCGGCTCTGCGTGCGATCTCCAACGACCCCGAGACGACCATCGACGGCTTTATCCTGCCTGGTCACGTCGCTACCATCACCGGCCTGGCGCCCTTTAGCTTTTTGGTCGACGAGTTCGAGACCCCCGGCGTAGTCACCGGGTTTGAGCCAGTCGATATTCTGCAGGGCATCTGCATGCTGGTCCAGATGGTTGTCGAGAACAGGCCGGCGATCGACAACGCCTACCGCCGTGGCGTCAATGCAGACGGCAATCCCGTAGCGCGCCAGCTGGTCGAGCAGGTATTTGAGCCGTGCGACACCACGTGGCGCGGGCTGGGACCGATTGCCAACTCGGGTCTTTCCATCCGACCCGAATTCGCGCGCTTTGATGCCGGCGCCCGCTTTGACGTGCCCATTGAACCGACGGTTGAGCCACGCGGGTGCCGCTGCGGCGACGTGCTGCGCGGTGCCATCACGCCGAGCGACTGCCCGCTCTTTGGCCGCACCTGCACGCCCGAACACCCCGTCGGCCCCTGCATGGTGAGCTCCGAGGGCAGCTGCGCGGCGTACTACCGCTACCGCGACTATTAGGTTCCGCCGTTCTAACGAACAGCGGGCCGGTCGACGCTGCGCCTCACCCATATAATTCCACCCACGATTGGAGTTTTCGATATGTCCCGTACTGCCACCGATAGCACTGTCCTGCTGGGCCACGGCTCCGGCGGCCAGATGATGAAGCGCATTATCGATGAGGTCTTTCTGGATGCCTTTGGATCGCCCGAGCTGCTTGCAGGCAACGATGCCGGTGTCGCCGCGCTGCCCGCAAGCGGGCGAATCGCCATGTCGACCGACAGCTTTGTGGTAACGCCGCAGTTCTTCCCCGGCGGCAATATCGGCCGCCTCGCCGTATGCGGAACCGTCAACGACGTCGCGACCTCGGGCGCTAACGTGCGCTACCTGTCGTGCGGCTTTATCCTCGAAGAGGGCTATCCCATGGACAAGCTGCGCCAGATTGTGCAGACCATGGCCGAAACGGCACATGAGGCAGGTGTGAAGATTATCACCGGCGACACCAAGGTGGTCGAGCGTGGCGGTGCCGACGGCGTCTACATCAATACCGCCGGCGTAGGCGAAGTGCCCGCGGGCGTAGCGCTCAGCGGTGCAAACTGTCGGCCCGGCGACGCCATCCTGGTATCGGGTACGCTAGGCGACCACGGCATCGCCATTATGAGCCAGCGCGAGGGCTTGGCGTTTTCGAGCAACATCGAAAGCGACGCTGCGCCGCTCAATCATCTGATTGCCGACGTGCTCGCCGCCGCCCCCGACACCCGCTGCTTCCGCGACCCCACGCGTGGCGGCCTGGCATCCACGCTCAATGAGTTTGCCCAGGCCAGCGGCGCTGCCATGGAGGTCGACGAGGATGCCGTGCCCGTGCGTCCCGACGTGCAGGCCGCCTGCGAAATGCTCGGCTACGACGTTCTGCAGGTGGCAAACGAGGGCAAAATGGTCGCCGTGGTGCCGGCTGAGCAGGCCGATGCCGCGCTGGCGGCCATGCGCGCCGCCCGCTACGGCGAGAACGCCGCCATCATCGGTCGCGTGCTGCCGCTTGCCGAGGGCGCTCGACCCGCCGTGCGCGTACGCACCGGCTGGGGATCGACCCGCATCCTCGACATGCTCGTAGGAGAGCAGCTGCCGAGAATTTGCTAACGACAGAGATGGTCGGGCAGCGCGGCCCGATACACGGTATTCAAAGTTGTTCAGATTTCAAACATGCCCGACATGCCAGCCCGGTATCATGGGTGCGTCCTATAACCCAAACGGCAGGAGCACCCATGGCAGCAGCTTTTTCCCATGTGATTTTTGATTTAGACGGCACCCTCCTCAACACGCTCGAGGACCTGGCGGCAGCCGGTAACCATACCTGCGAGATGCACAGCTGGCCCACGTTTGCCGTGGACGAGTACCGCTACAAAGTGGGAAACGGCATGCTTAAGCTGGTCGAGCGCTTTATGCCCGCCGAATATGCGGGCGACGGCCGCGCCTTTGAGCAAACGCTTGCTGAGTTTAGGGCTTACTACGGCGAGCACAAGGAGGACCACACCGCCCCCTATGCCGGCACGATTGAGATGCTCGACCGTCTGCGCGCAGCGGACGTTCAGCTTGCCGTGCTCACCAACAAGGACCATATTTCGGCAGCCCCGCTTATCGAGAAATACTTTGGCCCCAATCGCTTTGCGCTGGTACAGGGCCGTGTTGATGCGTTTCCGCCCAAGCCCGAAGCGCCCGTCACACTGCATGTGCTGGAGGAGCTGGGTGCCGATCCGGCAACCACGCTCTATGTGGGCGATTCGAATGTCGATGTTCTGACCGGCCACAACGCCGGCCTTAAGAGCGCGGGCGTCAGCTGGGGCTTCCGCGGCCGCGCAGAGCTGGAGGCCGCCGGCGCCGACTACGTGGTGGACACCCAGGACGAACTTGCCGAGCTGATCTTGGGCGAGTAACCGCTCATCCCTCCCACGGGTAGCCAATGTGGGACGGGACTCTTTTAGCTGCCCCCGCACCAAAGGAGTGTCCCCAACTGCCGGCAGAAAAGAAACGTCCCCAAGTGCCGCCCCAATGACTACCATGGCAACGTCGCAGGTAGAGGACGGACAGCGAGCGGGCACCAGAGCGAACAAATTGGCATGAAAAGAGGACGGCATAGACCTTCTGGTCATGCCGTCCTCTTTGAATGACAAGTTGTCGCTCTGGTGCCCGCGCAGCGTCGAGCAGTTACGGCGTTTGGTAAAACGCCGTAACGAACTACCGCGTAACTCCCCTAGCTCATCATGGCATTCATCATCTCGTTGGTTGCGGAATCGTCGGCAGACCACTCGCCGTCGTCATTGCAGGAATACTTGAAGGTGACCTTGGTGTCCTTGGTCTTAGCAGCCTTGGTCACATCGACCATAACCTGACCGGCCATCTTGTACAGCTCGTCATCGGAAGGCATCGAATCGAGCGCAGCGACCTTCTCCTGGTACTGGGTGGCAAAATCCTCAACGATCTGGTTCATGGACTTGCAGGTAATGGTGACCTCGGCAGTCGCGGTGCCCTTGTCCTCATCGACCGTCACGTCGCCGATCTTGTAGTCAAAGCCCTCGAGATAGCTCTTGGCGTACTCCTTGGGATCGATGCCCAGCTGCTCGAACTCGTCGCCCGAAGCCTCTTCCAGGCCGGCGAGGAAGTCGTCGCCACCGTTCTTGACCTCGTCAAACTGCGTCGTAAGATCCTCGGTGATGAGCTCCTCAACCGAAGGACCTCCGCAGCCGGAAAGCACAACCACGCACGCGACCAGAACAGCCATCAGGGGCACAAGCAGCAGCTTCTTTTTCATGAGATTCCTCCCAACAAGCGGCACCGCGCTTCCCGACGCGGTGCACGTCGTAACAATAAGGCCATACTAGCCGCTAACGAACACCCCCGGCAAAGCAAAGGCGCAGTCGGCTCGATTTAACGTCCGAACGGTTTACCGGTCCGCCCAACGCGCAATAAAACGTTCCGCCGCATTGTAATAAAAAAGGGTGGTCGAACGATTCGACCACCCCAAAACACCTTTATGTTGCCGCAGCTTACTTGCGGACGACCTTGACGATGGCATCGCCGGCGGCGACAGCGGAGTCAGCCTCGACGGTAAGCTCGACGTCAGCGAACTCGGCGGTGTTGGACACAGCCACGACGACGCAGTCCTTGTAGCCGGCAGCGGCAATCTTGGCGCGGTCGATCTTGAGCATGGGCTGGCCAGCCTTAACGACATCGTCAGCCTTGACGAAGCCCTCGAAGCCGTCGCCGTTCATGTTGACGGTATCGACGCCAACGTGCACCAAAACCTCGATGCCGCTATCGGACTGCAGGCCCACGGCGTGACCCATGGTGACGGTCACCTTGCCGTCGCAGGGAGCGTAGACCAGGTCGTCCTCGGGCCACACGGCGCAGCCCTTGCCCAGTACCTCGCCGCTAAAGACGGGGTCGGGCACGTCGGCCATCTTGACGACCTTGCCCTTGACGGGCGAGCACAGCACGTCAGCGCCGGCGGAAGCAGAGATGGAGGCAGGAGCAGCGGCAGCCGCGGGCTCAGCCTTCTTCTTGAACATATCAAACAGACCCATGCGTTTTCTCCTCTTGATTAAGCGCAACGTTATGCGCATGCTTATGGTGATTATAGTGCCAAATGGTTCAAATGCTAAGGTGGGGACTCGAATCGTGAGCCCATCCCAAGGCTATTCCCCAGCGGCACTCATATTGTCGATTACTCCAGGCCCTCGGTGCCGTTGGACTTGATGATCTTCTGGTATGCGAAGAAGCTGTCCTTGCGGCGGCGCTCATAGGTACCGGTGCCGTCGTCGTACTTATCGACGTGGATGAAGCCGTAGCGCTTGCGCATCTCGCCCGTGCCGGCGGAAACCAGGTCGATGGGACCCCACCAGGTGTAGGCAATCAGGTCAACGCCATCGGCAATGGCCTCGCCCATGGCCTTGATGTGGCTCTGCAAGTAGGCGATGCGGTACGGGTCGTGGATGGAGCCGTCCTCCTCGACCTCGTCGTAGGCGCCCATGCCGTTCTCGACCACCATCAGCGGAATCTCGTAGCGGGCGTAAATCTCGTTGAGGGCGATGCGCAGGCCCAGCGGATCGATCTGCCAGCCCCAGTCGGTGGACTCCAGATAGGGGTTCTTGCCGCCAAAGGTCATGTTGCCCTCGGTCATCTCGTGATCCTTGTGGGTGCCCACGGTGCCGGACATGTAATAGCTAAAGGAGTAGAAGTCGACCTTGCCGTCGGCGATATCCTGCAGATCGCCGTCCTCCATCGCGAGCTCAACATCGTTCTCGGCCCAGAAGCGCCTGGCATAGAACGGGTACTTGCCGCGCACCTGCACGTCGGAGCAGTACCAGTTCATGGTATTCATCTCCTGCTGCGTGGCGAACACGTCGGCCGGATCGCACGTGGCGGCATAGGAAAGGATGAAGCAGTCCATGTTGCCCATCTTAAACTGCGGGTAATGCTCGTGGGCATAGCGCACGACGCGGCCGCTGGCGACAAACTGGTGATGCAGGGCCTGCATACGGGCCTGCGGCGTGGTATGGACCGCCGATGCCGGACCCTCAAAGCCCTGAATCATGCTGGTCTCAAAGAGGTTGCCCATGTCCTGAGTACCGCAGTTGATCTCGTTGAAGGTGAGCCAGAACTTGACCTTGTCCTGATAGCGGTCGAAGACGGTCTGGCAGTACTTCTCAAAGAAGCTGATGAGCTCGCGGCTCGCCCAGCCGTTGTATTTCTCGACCAGGTGATAGGGCATCTCGTAGTGCGAGAGGGTCACGAGCGGCTCGATATTGTGGGCGCGCAGGCAGTCGAAGACGCGGTCGTAGAAGGCGAGACCGGCCTCATTGGGCTCAGCGTCGTCGCCGTTGGGGAAGATACGGCTCCAGGAGATGGACATGCGGAACATATTGAAGCCCATCTCGGCGAACAGCGCGATGTCCTCCTCGTAGTGATGGTAGAAATCGATACCGTCATGATTGGGGTAGAAGCGGTTGGGGTCGATGTCGATCGTAATCTGACGTGGCTCCTTGTAGCTGCCGCCCAAGAAATGGTCGTCGACGGAAGGACCGCGGCCGTCCACGTTCCAAGCGCCCTCAAACTGGTTGGCGGCGGTGGCGCCACCCCAATAGAAACCCTTGGGGAACTTGATGTTTGCCATGAGCATCTCCTTTGCATCGCGGGTCGATAATCCGAGTATCGCCTGCGCACGGGACGCGCGGCTCCTAGCGCTCCAAACCCGACACTTCTTTTCGCAGCGGCACCCCGCCGCCACCCCGCCCCTGATACTTCCTGACACCTGCCAAAAAGGGACAGGTTTATTTTGGTCGGTTTTATCTGGGCAAACGCTGGCGATACGCTGCCGGCGTGCAGCCATAGCGCTCGGCAAACTTTTTGTAGAAGAAGCTCATGTTGGCGTAGCCGGCCTCGCGCGCCGCGGCCTCCGCAGTGGAGCCGGCGTCGAGCAGTGTTGCCGCGCGTGTCAGGCGGCTCTCCTGCACGAGCTGCATAAACGTGCGGCCCGTCTGCCGCTTGAGCAGCGCGCTCGCGTAGTTGGGACTCAGGTGCAGGTGGCGGGCTAAGTCGTCGAGTGTGCAATCGCAAGCATGCCGCTCGATGTAGCTCATCGCCGCCGCAACCTGCGCCGAGGGAAGCGCGGGCATGTCCGCCTGCAACAGCGATGTCTCATAGCTTTGCATCAGCTCAACCAGCAGCAACTCAAACAGCCTCGACACGGTCTGGGGACTCGCCGCCGTCGGCTCCAGAAGCTCGCACAGTATCTCCTGCATGTATCGGCGCACGCGGCGGCTGTTGCCCGTGCGGAAATGCACATGGCCGCGGTGGTCGGTTTCGTCATTGAGGGCATTAATGAGGGACTGCGAGACGGTGCTTGACGGCGACAGGCTCTGCTCTAGGCTGCGGTGCAACATCGGCCGCGAGATAACGATGCTCAGCATAATGTCATGCTCGCCGAGCTCGCCCACGGCATGTGGACAGGCCGCGTCGAGCAAGAGCACCTCGTTTTGGGCAAGCGTGAGCTGTGCGCCGTTGACGACCTGTGGCGCATGACCGCGATAGACATAGCTGATTTCGACATAATCGTGCACATGCTCCGGCACGGGGTTAAAGCGCGAGTTGCGTACAATCGACAGACCCTCGGGCATGCCTTCTTGGTGCAAGGCTCGCGTCGGGTCACCGATTTTATGGATATGTTTCTCACCTATATTCTGCTGATGACCCGAGCCGAACGCATCATTCCAGTCATAGCGGGCGCCCGCGTGGTAAGCACGCTCGCTGTCGGTTAGCTCGAGCAGAAGGCTGTCTAAACGTGCGAGATCCATGGCATCACTATCGTTGATTCAGTCATATGCTGTCGTGATTTTGATATTAGCAGGAATGCGCGCGCGGCGTACTCTGACTTCAATCGATTTAAAAGGTTGGTTTTAGAGGAGTGGATATGGCGGCATACGACAACCATGTGCTTCCGTTCTTGTGGCTCAAGGGCGAGGCGCACGAGACGATTACCGAATACTTGGAGCAGATTGCCGGTGCGGACATCCGCGAGGTCTGCCTCGAATCGCGCACGCATCCCGAGTTTTGTCGCGACGGCTGGTGGGCTGACCTGCGTTTTATCATTGGCGAGTGCAAGCGCCTGGGCCTGAAGATCTGGCTGCTCGATGATGCCCACTTTCCCACGGGCTACGCCAACGGCGCGCTTGCAGGCGAGGATGTAGACCCCGCGCTCAAGAAGACTGTGCTTAAGCATCACACGGTAACGGTCGTTGGGCCCCAGCCGTCCACGGTCATCAAGCTCGGCAATCTTATGGATCCCACGGAGCACTTTGTGGGCGCGGCGGGTTTTGACGCTGCCGGCGTGCCGCTCGACCTTGAGCTCGCCGTTGAGCAAACCGAGGGAGGCACTCCCGCCTGCCTGCGCTTTGACGCGCCCGCCGGTGTCACCACCCTCGAACTCTACGTCACCAGCCAAAAGACCGGCTTTCGCGATGAATACATCAACATGGTCGATGCCGATTCGTGTCGCATGCTCATCAACGCCGTCTACGAACCCACGTTTGAGCATCTGGGCGACGAGTTCGGCAAGACCATTCTGGGGTTCTTTACCGATGAACCGGGCTTTATGAACGAGAAAGGTGCGACCCTCGAAGACGCTTCTACCAGCAGCTTTATCGGACGCGGCGACATGGCGCTGCCATGGTCGGACGAACTTGCGCGACGCCTGCACGAGGCACTGGGCGCGAATTGGCTGAGTGAGCTCCGCGAGCTTTGGACGCGCGACCCCGCCGGCGCTCGGGTCCGCCACACCTACATGGACATCGCCACGCAACTCTACCGTGCGTGCTTTGACGAGCAGATCGGTGACTGGTGCCGCGAGCGCGGCGTTATGCACATTGGCCATGTAATCGAGGACAAGAGCTGCCACGCACGCTTGGGCCAGGGCGCTGGGCACTACTTCCGCGCTGTCGCCGGTCAGGACATGGCGGGCATCGATGTGGTTATTAACCAGCTCGCCCCCGGCATCGACCACGGCCCTTACAGCTACTTCCATGGCACATGGAACATGGAGTTCTTTACCTACGCGCTTGCCAAACTGGGCTCTTCGGCCGCGCGCCTCGACCCCAAAAAGCAAGGGCGCTGCATGGCCGAGGTCTTTGGCGCCTTTGGCTGGCACGAGGGCTTGCGCGAGATGAAGTGGATTGCCGACCACATGCTCGTCCGCGGCGTCAATTGGTTTACGCCGCACGCGTTTAGCATGGCGCCCTTCCCCGATTGGGACTGCCCGCCGCACTTTTACGCGCACGGCAACAACCCGCAGTGGCCGCACTTTGGGCAGCTCATGAGCTATATGAACCGTACGGCAACGCTGCTTTCGGGAGGCTGTGCCACGCGCCCCGTCGCCATCCTGTACCATGCCGATGCCGAATGGGCCGGTAGCGCCATGCCTATCGAGCGCGTGGCGGCAGAGCTCACGCGCGCGCAGATCGACTTTGATTTTGTGCCCGCCGAGGCTTTTGAAGACAAGAGCCGCTACGAGGTTTCGATTGCCGACGGATTACTTTGCGTTAACAACTGCCGCTACCAGTCATTTGTTATGCCCGGTGCTACGTTTATTGGCGCGGAGACGGCGCAGGCCGTAAGGCGCATGATTGATGCGGGAGTTATGGTCCTTGCCGTCGACGAGGTGCCGAGCGCGCTTTACGACGCGGACGTCCTGGTTGAACTGGGTGAACTTGCAGCGACTCAGCTTGCCGATATGGCGGGCGTGTTGGCGAGCGCTGGGCTGCAGACGGTTGTCACCGACACGCCCCAGCCCTGGTTGCGCGCGCTTCGTTACGAGCGCGCCGGCGAGACCTACGTTATGCTCGTCAACGAGCACCCACGCGAGCGCATCGACTGCACGGTTGCGCTTGCGACAGGCGAGCGCCTTTGCGGCACGCGGCTCGACCTGTTAAACGGTATCGAGCCCGTTGCGTTTGACGGTGCGTTGGAGCTCGCACCCTTCGAGAGCTGCTTCGTTGTTTTGGAAGCGAGCAGCGAGGATGCGCCCGGAGACGGCGCAATCGACGCTGATGCATCGCTCGACCTGCGCATCGAAGGCCCATGGACCGTTGCCCTCTCCCCTGCCGGCAGCAATGACGCCTTTGGTGAAGCGCAAGAGCTCGAGCACCTATGCGACCTTACAACCGATCTGTTCACCGGCACCTGCGGCACCTACCGATATCATGCGTCGTTTGAGCTGGCGAACGACCTTGCCGATGCCACAATCGACCTGGGAGATGTCTACGAAGTCGCGACACTTACGCTCGACGGACGCTCGCTCGGCACACGCATCTGCCCGCCCTACCGTTTTGCCGCCGACGCACTTTCCGCTGGTGCGCATGAGCTCACGGTCGACGTCATCAACACGCTCGACCATGCGATCCCCGACATCTTCGCCCTCACCGAGCCCGTTGCCCCCAGCGGCATCCTCGGCCCCGTTACCCTTTGCAGACAAAACCTGCCAAAATAAACCTGTCCCTTTTTTGGCAGGTTTGGCGAGTGTGGGAGTTCGCATGGATATCAAACGCAAGATCACCGAGGCGCAAGGCCTCACCCCCACCGAGCAACAGCTCGGCATTGCAGCCCTTGCCATCGGTAAGGACATCCGCGGGCTTTCGATTAAGGAATTTGCCGCGCGCACCAACGTTTCGGTCGCGAGCGTGCACCGTTTTTGCAAAAAGCTCGGCCTCGAGGGCTTCAAGGACCTCAAGGTCGAGCTTATTCGCTTGGCAACCGAGGCGGGAAACCGCCGCGACGTGGACATCAACTTTCCCTTCGATGCTACGTCCACTCCTGCGCAGGTTATGGAGCGCATGGAGGGACTCTACCAGACCACGCTGGCCGAAACGCAGGAGCTGCTCGACCCCACGCAGCTTGACCACGCCGCCAAGCTCATCGCGAACGCCCGACAGGTCGACATCTACACGGGCTCGCACAATCTCTATCCAGCGGGAATGTTCCGCGACCGCCTGCTCTCCGCCGGTAAAAGCGCGACGTGCCACGACGGTGTCGAGGCCCAGGTGCGAACGGCGCTCGCCTCGGGTCCCGACCATGCGGCAATCGTCATCTCCTACAGCGGCCTTGCCCCCAACCTCAAGGACATCTTGCCGATCCTCAGCAGCCGGCATGTCCCGGTCATCGTCATCGGCACGCCTTATTGCGCGCGCCTGCACCCTGGTTTTGCCGCCTACCTTACGGTGAGTGACCACGAGAGCATGACGCATCGCATCACGCAGTTCGCGAGCCACATCGCCGTGCAATACGTACTCGATTCGCTCTACAGCAGCTACTTTGCCAAAGATTATGCCCGCTGCGCCGAATTCCTAGAGCGATCGTTTCCCTACACCCGCCTCCCGGGGCTTGAGTAGTCATTTAAGAACGTCCCCAATGACTACTACGGCAACACCGATGTTTTGGCAACGCCAGCGAGCGGGCCGCATTTGAGACAAGGTGACGTGAAACGAAAGGGCGCTGACCTTCTGGTCGCGCCCTTTATGTTTAACGTCAGATTGTCCAAATGCGGCCCGCGCAGCGTCGGCCCGTTACGCGGTTTGGTAAAACCGCGTAACCCCTACGGCC
>CABUTP010000002.1 GCA_902494545.1 uncultured Collinsella sp.
GAGCAAGATTGACCAGTACGGCCTGCCGCACTTTGCCGACGAGTATGTGTGGCCCGACGCCGTTATGAACGAGAGCCGCGGCTGGGAGATCTACCCGCAGGGCCTCTACGACTTTGGCATGGACTGCGCTAAGAACTACCCCGATCTTGAGTGGTTCGTTTCCGAGAACGGCATCGGCATCATGGACGAATACAAGAACCGTGACGCCGAAGGAACCATCCAGGATGACTACCGCGTCGACTTTGTACGTCAGCACCTGGAGTGGGTGGCCAAGGCAATTGCCGAGGGCGCCA
This sequence comes from uncultured Collinsella sp., assembly GCA_902494545.1. Classification (GTDB taxonomy): domain Bacteria; phylum Actinomycetota; class Coriobacteriia; order Coriobacteriales; family Coriobacteriaceae; genus Collinsella. The sequence goes on from CABUTP010000002.1 coordinate 294, forward strand.
AGTGCCGCGGATACCATTATTGGGCCGTCATCGATAACTGGTCTTGGGCCAATGCCTTTAAGAATCGTTACGGCTTTGTCGAGGTCGACCTTATGGATGGCTATAAGCGCCGCCTTAAGAAGTCGGCAGCCTGGCTCAAACAGGTCGCCACGACCCACGTGGTTGATTAGCGACCGGGCGAACGCCCAGACCGCGCGCCGCCGCGCGCAACACATGGCACATCTGGTGGCAGAGGGCGACAGACCACCGTGCGCATAGGAAAAGGCCGGATTTGAAAGTTAGGAGCAATCATGGCCAGTGACAACGGAAAGAGTTTCCTCGACAAGTTTGCCGAGGTCTCTGCGAAGGTGGGAAACCAGGTTCACCTGCGTTCCCTGCGTGACGCCTTCGCGACCATCACGCCGCTCTATATCCTTGCGGGTATCGCGGTTCTTATTAACAACGTCGTGTTCCCTCTGTTCCCGCTCGATGCGGCGGGCCTTGCCAACCTTCAGACGTGGGGTTCGGCAATTACGCTGGGCACCCTCAACGTCTCTGCCATTATCTTGGCCGGATTGATTGGCTACAGCCTCGCTAAGAACAAGCGTTTCGATAACCCGCTCGCTTGCGTGGTCGTCGCTATCTCTGCTTTCGTCATCATGATGCCGCAGCAGATCACCGCCTCGCTTGCCGCCACGAGCCCGCTGCTCACCGACAAGATCACCTCCGCCGAGGTCACGGGCGCCCTTTCGACTGCCAACACCGGCACCAACGGTCTGTTCTCGGCTATTATCATCGCCCTGCTTTCCGTCTCGCTCTTCATCAAGATTTCTGGCGTCGAGAAGCTCAAGGTTAAGCTGGGCGAGGGCGTGCCTCCCGCGGTCTCCAACTCCTTCAACGTCATGATCCCGATGCTGCTCAACCTCGCAATCTTCGCTCTTGCCGCAGCCCTGCTCGCCGTGTGCGCCGGCACCGATCTGTGCGCCATCATCTCCACGTGCATCTCCAACCCGCTCAAGAACATCATGAACGCCGGTCCGTGGGCTGTTATCCTCATCTACACCCTTGCTAACCTGCTGTTCTGCGTCGGTATTCACCAGTCCACCATCTCTGGCGCTACCGTCGAGCCGATCCTGACCATGCTCATCGTCGACAACATGGCTACCTTTGCCGCCGGTGGCACCATCCAGCCCGATCACTACATGAACATGCAGATCGTTAACAGCTTCGCCCTCATCGGCGGCTCGGGCTGCACCCTCATGCTTCTGCTCGACACGCTCCTGTTCTCCAAGAACAAGGCTTCCGAGACCGTTTCCAAGATGGCTATCCTGCCTGGTCTGTTCAACATCAACGAGCCGGTTATCTACGGTTACCCCATCGTGTACAACCTGCCGCTCATGATCCCGTTCGTCCTTCTTCCCGATCTGTTCATCGGCATCACCTATGGCCTTACCTGCGCAGGCATCATCAGCCCCTGCATCGCCCAGGTGCCCTGGACCATGCCTCCCGTCATCAATGCCCTGCTCGCTACGGGCTTTGACTGGCGCGCCGGCGTGTGGCAGGCTCTCGAGATTGTCATTGGCATGGCCGTTTACCTGCCCTTTATGAAGATTTCCGAGAAGGCAATCGCCAAGCAGGAGGCTCTCGCCGAGTAGAACGCCTAACGTTCGTCCCTTTCACCTTTGCGGGCGCCGGTACGCGGTGCCGGTGCCCGCGGCTCTCTCCCTTGCGTAAAGATACAGGGGAGCGGGCACAATAGCCGCAAGGAATACAACCAGTTGTCGTCTGCGCGCCGCGCAGTTATAAGGAGGAAGCCATGAAGAAGATCATGCTCTGCTGCAATGCCGGTATGTCTACGAGCCTGCTGGTCCAGAAGATGCAGGCCGAGGTTGCAAACCGTGGTCTGGATATTGAGGTCGAGGCTCGTCCCATGAACGAGGCCCACGATCACCTGGACGAGTGCGACATGTTGCTGCTTGGTCCGCAGATCGGCTACACCAAGGGCGATTTTGAGAAGGAGGCCGCCGGTCGTTTTCCGGTCGAGGTCATCAACATGGTCGACTACGGCCGCATGAACGCTGCCGGCATCATCGACCACTGCGTCAGCGTGATGGGCTAGGTGCTCCGCATGGAGGATATGAACGAACTGCAGATGACCTGCTTCGAGATCATCAGCTACGTCGGTACCGCCAAGAGCATGTACATCAATGCCGTGCAAAAGGCCAAGGAGGGCGATTTTGACGCCGCCGAGGAGCTTATCAAGCAGGGCGACGAGGCCTATAACGGTGGCCACGATGTTCACATGGGGCTTCTGAAGAAGGAGGCCAACGGCGAGCGTAACGGCGAGGCCCCGTTGATTCTGTTGCATGCCGAGGACCAGATGGCCGGTACCGAGACCATGCGCGTCATGGCGACGGAGCTCATCGAGGTTCACAAGCAACTGCAGGCACTTCAGGCCTAGTCGGCGTTATCGCCGCGATGGACCGTGCGGTCCAACAGACAACACAGTCCCTTTGACGGGCGCCGGGAGTCTCCGCCTCCCGGCGCCTTTATATTTGGGGAAGGTCTTGCGCGACCTATTAAGCGACCATTCGCGCTTCCCCAGATAAAACCTGCCAAAACAAACCTGTCCCTTTTTGGTAGGTTTTTGCCTTGAGAGCGGTACCATACAGGCAATGTTTAAACGAGAAAGGTGGGCCCCTATGGAACCCAAGCAGTACTACATCGGCATCGACGTCGGCGGCACTTCGGTTAAGGAGGGCCTGTTCGACGAGGACGGCAACCTGCTGGCCAAGGCCAGCGTGCCCACGCCTCCCATCGTTGACGCTGCGGGCTTTGCCGCGGTGACCGAGGCTATCGACCAGGTGGTCGCCAAGGCACAGATTCCGCGTGCCTTTGTGGCGGGCATTGGCCTGGCCGTTCCGTGTCCTATCCCGGCGTCGGGCGATGCCAAGGTCAAGGCCAACATTGCCATTAACCTGCCCGAGCTGAGGGTCGCCATTCAGAAGCACTGCCCCGATGCGGTCGTTAAGTATGAGAACGATGCCAACGCCGCCGCCATGGGCGAGGCCTGGCTCGGCTCTGCCAAGGGCGTACAGAACGTGGTGATGGTCACCATCGGTACCGGCGTGGGCGGCGGCGTTATCGTTAACGGCGACGTGGTATCGGGTGTTGTGGGCGCCGGCGGCGAGATTGGCCACATGTGCCTGAACCCGGCCGAGGAGCGCACCTGTGGCTGTGGCGGCCATGGCCACCTGGAGCAGTATTCCAGCGCTACCGGCGTGGTGAGCAACTACCTTGCCGAGTGCAAGAAGGCTGGCGTCGAGCCCATTGAGCTCACCGGCCCCTCCGATTCCAAGGACGTGTTCCAGGCCTGCCGCGAGGGCGACAAACTCGCGCTGGCAGCTGCCGATACCATGGCTGACTATCTCGGCCGTGCTCTGGCACTTATCGCCAACGTGGTCGACCCCGAGATGTTCCTGATCGGTGGCGGCGCGTCCGCTTCGGCCGATGTCTACCTCGATAAGGTTCGCGAGCACTTTAAGCAATACGCGCTTTCCGCCTCGCGCGAGACGCCCATTAAGGTCGCTTCGCTCGGAAACGACGCCGGCATCATCGGCGCTGCCTACGTAGCCCTGCGCGCCGCCGGTAAATAGCTGCTGCAAGGGGGTCAAGTTGCTTTGCACCAACACGGTGCAAAAGGGGCAGCCTTGGCCCCCATGCCTGCCCCAAAATATGCCGTGCCCCTTCCGTCTGCGAAGGCTCGGCATCGGCGTGCTACCATAGCTACGTCCAAGTACACATATCAAGTGGAGGATATCCATGGCAAACGTTCTTGTCTTTGGTCACCAGAACCCCGATAACGACGCCATCATGAGCGCCGTCGTCCTGTCCCAGCTGCTCAATCAGGTTGAGTATGCCGGCAACACCTACGAGGCTTGCGCTCTGGGCCAGCTTCCGGCCGAGTCCGCCAAGCTGCTTGCCGATGCCGGCATTGCCGAGCCCCGCGTGATCGAGTCCGTCGAGGCCGGTCAGCTCGTCGTCCTCACCGACCACAACGAGTCCGCCCAGTCCGTCGCCGGCCTTAAGGACGCCACGGTCTTTGGTGTTGTCGATCATCACCGCATCGGCGACTTCGAGACCGCCGGCCCGCTGCACTACATCTGCCTGCCCTGGGGCTCCAGCTGCACCATCGTCACCAAGCTCGCCGGCGTGCTCGGCGTTGAGCTTTCCGACGTCCAGGCCAAGCTGCTGCTTTCGGCCATGATGACCGACACGCTCATGCTCAAGAGCCCCACCACCACCGATGTCGACCGCGCCGTCGCCGCCAAGCTCGGCGAGCAGGTGGGCGTCGACCCGGTCAAGTTCGGCATGGAGGTCTTCCTCACCCGTCCGTCCGGCTCCTTCACCGCAGCCGAGATGGTCGGCAACGACATCAAGATGTTCGAGCCCGCCGGCAAGAAGCTGCTCATCGGCCAGTACGAGACCGTCGACAAGACCCGCGCACTCGGCATGATCGACGAGATTCGCGAGGCCATGCGCGCCTACGCCGCCGAGAAGGGTGCTGACGGCATTGTCCTGTGCATCACCGACATCATGGAGGAGGGCTCGCAGGTTCTGCTCGAGGGCGAGACCGAGGCTGCTCAGAAGGGCTTGGGCATTGCCGACGAGCACGACGGCGTTTGGATGCCGGGCGTCCTCTCCCGTAAGAAGCAGGTCGCTGCCCCCATCATGGCCGCCTGCTAGGTTTAGTTGACCAAACGCCACGACCGGATCGCGGACGCCCCGCGCTCCGGTCGTTTTTTGTGCATGGCGCCGCGTCGTCTCTTGGACAGGCGTGCCCGTGCCGTTGAGCAAATAATGTTCAACCTGTGGTTCCGCTTTTCGGCCACGCCTGCGTGCTTGTCGTGCAGGGTAGGCTAGATGCAAGCGTAATACGTTAGAGCGCGGCGCCGCCACTTGGGCGGGCCGTGCTTTTTTAAGACGGGAGCCTTCCCGTGAAAGGAGCCGCCCATGGCAGCAACTGAGCAGCTGTTCAACGTCCGTGAGCGCAAGCGTTTTGAGCGTCACGACATTTGGGAGCGCATTGCCGAGAACGGCACGATTTCCGCCGCGGTTATGGTCATCGCCGCCATCGCCGCCGTCATTTGCGCCAATACCGATGCCTACGAGGCCATCCATCACTTTTTGGAGACCCCGCTGTATGTGGGTCTGGGCAACCTTACGGCCGGTCTTACCGTTGAGCTTTTCGTCAACGACTTCCTCATGGCGATTTTCTTTTTGTTGGTGGGCATTGAGCTTAAGTACGAGATGACGGTCGGCGAGCTCAAGAATCCGCGTCAGGCCATGCTTCCCATGCTGGCGGCCGTGGGCGGCGTCGTCGTTCCTGCCTGCATCTACCTGATCTTTAACCATGCCGGCGCCCGCAACGGTTGGGCCATCCCCATGGCAACCGATATTGCCTTTGCGCTGGGCGTGCTGTCGCTTTTGGGCAACCGCGTGCCCAACGGCGTGCGCGTGTTCTTCTCGACGCTCGCCATCGCCGATGACCTCATCTCCATCGCCGCCATCGCCATCTTCTACGGTCAGAGCCCCAATCCGTTTTGGTTGGGCGCCGCCGCGCTGGTGACCTGCGCGCTCGTGTGGCTCAACAAGACGCAGCATTACCGCCTCGCCCCGTATTCGGTACTGGGCCTGCTGTTGTGGTTCTGCATGTTCAAGAGCGGTGTACATGCCACGCTCGCCGGCGTCATCCTGGCCTTTACCATTCCGGCCAAGTGCGGCGTCAAGCTCGATAGCCTCACCGATTGGTTGGGCGAGTGCCTGCCGCTGCTCGATGACCGCTACGACGACGAGGCGCACATCTTGGGCCAGCATGACTTTACCGTCTCGACCACCAGGGTCGAGCGCGTCATGCACCGCGTGACCCCGCCGCTCATCCGCATGGAGCGTCTGATCTCCACGCCGGTCAACTTTGTGATTCTGCCGATCTTTGCGTTCGTGAACGCACAGGTTCGCCTAGTGGGCGTGGACATGAGCACGCTGCTCACCGACCCGGTGACGCTCGGCGTGTACTTTGGCATGCTGCTGGGCAAGCCGATCGGCATCTTTGGCATGACGTTTGCCCTGGTTAAGTTTAGGGTCTGCGAGCTGCCGCATAACGTTAACTGGCACATGATTGCCGGTGTGGGCATTCTGGGCGGCATCGGCTTCACCATGTCGATCCTCATCAGCGGCCTTGCCTTCCCGACGGCCCAGTTTGAGGTTCTGGCTGCCAAGGCCGCCATCCTTGCCGGTTCGGTCACCGCTGCCGTGCTCGGTATGATCTACATGAGCGTGGTCTGCAAACACCCCGCGCCCAAAGACAAGTAAAAGCATATACAAGTTTGAAAACGCCGCCTGTGGACACCATCACAAGCGGCGTTTTAGTCAATGGGGACGTTCTTAAATGACTAGGCTTATTCCACCGTTCCGTAGACGGCGCCCCAGCCGTGGGCGGCCAAGGCGGAGTTGAGCTGGTCGCAAAGTGACTGGCGGTCGTAATAGCCGGGCGGTAGCAGGTTGACGATTTCCATGAGATCGGGCGCCAGGTCCAAGATTTCGGCCTGCACGATGAGATCCAGGCGGTCGATGGCGTGGCGGTCGTAAAACAGCCCGTCGACCAGGCGCTGCAGGTCGCCGAATTCCTCGGCCTGAAACGATCCGTACTCCATAGTGCCTCCTTGGGCGCCCCACGCCGGCATGCGCGGCGATTCGTAAATCATTGCGATGAACTTAATCTATCACGGCTTCATGCCGTTGCGGCGGTGGCGGTCTATACTTAGACGAACTGCAACGTCCCGCTTCGCGAAAGGTCGCACCCATGCAGACGATCTACCAGAAGATGGAAACCACCGAACTCGATGCCGCCATCGAGTCACTCAAAGCCGAGGTCGCCGAGGTCAAGGCCAAGGGCCTGGCGCTCGACATGGCCCGCGGCAAGCCGTCGCCCTCCCAGGTGGACATCTCTCGACCCATGCTCGATATCCTCAATGCCGATGCCGATCTGCACGACGGCAACGTCGACTGCTCAAACTACGGTTGCTTTGAGGGCATTCCCTCTGCGCGCAAGCTGGCGGGGGAGTTCCTGGGTTGCCCTGCCGAGCAGACGCTCGTACTGGGTTCGTCGAGCCTTCTGATCGAGCACGATATCGCCGGCATGTTTTGGCGCTGCGGTTCGTGCGGCAGCGAGCCTTGGGAGGCTTACGAGGCCGCGCACGACGGCAAGAAAGTCAAGTTCCTGTGCCCTGTTCCCGGCTACGACCGTCACTTTGGCATCACCGCCGACCTGGGCATCGAGAACGTTCCCGTCGCGATGACCGACAATGGCCCCGACATGGACGAGATCGAGCGCCTCGTTGCCGCCGACGATTCCATCAAGGGTATCTGGTGCGTGCCCAAGTATTCCAACCCCACGGGCATCACCTTTAGCGAGGACACCGTGCGTTGCCTGGTCGAGATGCCCACGGCCGCGCCCGATTTCCGCATCTTCTGGGACAACGCCTACTGCGTGCACGACCTGTACGACGAGACCGACGAGCTCGCAAACATCTTTGACCTCGCTCGCGCGGCGGGCACCGAGGACCGCGTGGTGGCCTTTGCCTCGACGTCCAAGATCACCTTCCCGGGCGCCGGCATCGGCTTTATCGGTGCGAGCCCCGCGGTTATCGCGGAGTTCTCCAAGCGTCTGAAGGCCGGCCTTATCAGCGCCGACAAGCTCAACCAGCTGCGTCACGTGCGCTTCCTTCCCACCATCGAGGCGGTCAAGGAGCACATGAAAAAGCATGCCGAGTTCTTGCGCCCACGCTTTGAGGCCGTCGAGCGCAAGCTCACCGAGGGTTTGGGCGACACGGGCTGCGCCACTTGGACGCATCCCCGCGGCGGCTACTTTGTGAGCTTTGATGGTCCCGAGGGCTCGGCCCAAAAGGTCGCAGCGCTTTGTGCCGACCTGGGCGTCAAGCTCACGCCGGCTGGTGCTACCTGGCCTTATGGCAAGGATCCGCGCGACACCAACATCCGCATCGCGCCGAGCTATCCCACGGTCGAGGACCTGGAGGCAGCACTCGACGTACTGGTGCTGGCCGGCAAGCTCGTCGCTGCCGAGCTCGCTCGTGCCGAGCGCGCCTAACGCCTAGGGCCCCGCAAGTCCGCGCCCAGTACTATCCGCATTTTCGATACGTAAAGGAGCGTATACATGGATTTGGGTATTTCCACCAACCCCACACCGGAGATCTACACCATTAAGGTAACCGGCGAGATCGATATCTCTAACGCCGATAGCCTGCGCAATGCCATTGACCTGGCGCTCGAGCAGCCCACTGAGGCCGTTGAGCTCGATTTTGCCCAGGTGAGCTACATCGATTCGACGGGCATTGGCGTGCTCGTGGGCGCCGCGCACCACGCGGTCGACCACGGTAAGCGCTTTAGCTGCACTAATGTGCAGCCCCAGGTGATGCGCGTGGTTCAGCTGCTGGGCGTCGACCAGGAGATTTCGATCACGGCGGCATAATCTTTGCCCCCAAAAGGGCGTGCCGTTTGGCATATGTTTGTGATGCGCTCGGACGTTTTGGCGTCCGGGCGCTATACTTGACCGAATGAATAGACGAGTTCCGGCCGAATGGCGCGGTGCGGGCTCGACTCACATCGAGCCTTGGAGGTATGTGTGTTTGGTATTGGAGAGGGTGAGCTCGCGATCATCGTGGTCTTCGGCTTTTTGCTGTTTGGCCCGGATAAGCTCCCGCAGATGGGCCGCACGATCGGCCGTGCCATCCGTCAGTTCCGCGAGACGCAGGAAAAGATGACGGCCGTTGTTCAGTCCGAGATTATCGATCCGGTAAGCGAGGCCGCGTCGGCTCCGGTCAAGCCCAAGAAGGCTGCCGTCGATGACGATTCCGATGCGGACGAGGATGCCGTCGAGACGGCCGCGCCCGCAAAGAAGGAGACCTTTGCCGAGCGCCGTGCCCGCCTTGCCGCCGAGAAGGCTGCGAGCGAGGGTGCCGCTGAGGGCGAAGGTGCTGCTGAGGCGTCCGAGGGTGCAGAGCCTGCCGCTGCTGCTGATGCTGCCGTCGAACCCGAGCCAGCTGCAGAGCCGGAGCCCGAGCCGGAGCCGGCAGAGCCCACGACGGCCGATCTCTACGCCCGTCGTCCCCGCAAGCGCAAGGCCGTCGTCGACCAGCTCGCTCGCGAGCTCGAGGCCGAGGACGATGCCGCTGCCGCCGCCGACGCCCCGAAGGGAGGCGATGAGTAATGCCTATCGGACCTGCGCGTATGCCGCTCTTCGATCACCTGGGAGAGCTCCGTCGCCGTCTGACCATCGTGGTCGTGTCGGTGTTTGCCGCCGCCATCGTGCTGTATTTCGCCACGCCTGTGGTGCTCGACATCCTGGAAGACCCCATCCGCTCCTTTGTGCCGGACGGTAAGTTCTACATCACCACCACGCTCGGCGGCTTTGGTTTGCGCTTCTCGCTGGCCATCAAGATGGCTGTTGTCATGTGCACGCCCATGATCATCTGGCAGATTCTGGCGTTTTTCCTGCCGGCGCTTCGCCCCAACGAGCGCAAGTGGGTCGTGCCCACGGTGCTCGCCTCGACGGTGCTGTTCTTCCTGGGCGCCATCTTTTGCTACTTCATCATCATTCCTGCGGGCTTTGAGTGGCTCATCGGCGAGACCTCGGCCGTCGCCACGGCGCTGCCCGATCTGGAGAACTACGTCAACATGGAGCTGCTCTTTATGATCGGCTTTGGCGTGGCGTTTGAGCTGCCGCTCATCATCTTTTATCTGTCCGTCTTCCATATCGTGTCCTACGCGGCCTTCCGCAGTGCCTGGCGTTTCGTGTACGTTGGCCTGCTTGTGGGCTCGGCTGTGATTACGCCCGACGGCTCGCCCGTTACGCTGGGCCTCATGTATGGCGCCCTGCTCTCGCTCTACGAGATTTCGCTTGCCATCGCCCGTGTGGTCATTACCGCGCGCGAGGGCAAGGAGGGCTTGTTTGTGAGCCGTCTGGACCTGTTTTCGGACGACGAAGAGGACGACGAGGAGTAAATCGGTATGCACGAGGTTGGCATTGTCAACGGCATACTCGATACAGTGATTCGCGCGGCGCGTGGGGCGGGGGCCTCGCGCGCCGTTTTGGTAACGCTGCGTATCGGGGATATGACCGAGGTCGTGCGCGAGGCACTCGACTTTGCGTGGGAGACATTTCGCGACGAGGACCCGCTCACGCGCGGCTGCGAGCTTGCCGTGGAGGAGGTCCATCCACAAAGCGAGTGCCAGGACTGCGGTGAGGTCTTCGATCACGACCGTTTCCATTGCCGCTGCCCTCAATGTGGCGGCGCCAACGTGCGCCTGCTGCACGGCCGCGAGCTCGACATCGCCAGTATCGAAATCGAAACCCCCGACGATTAACCCGCCAGCCACTGGGGACGGGGTATAAATGGTAGAAGTAAGGAGCGCCGAGTATGGCCGAGAAAACGATTGATATCGCGTCGCCGATTCTGTCGCGCAATGAGCGCCTGGCAGATCAGCTGCGACAGCGATTTAAAGAGACAAACACCTATGTGATCAATGTCTTGTCGAGCCCCGGCTCGGGTAAGACAACAACGATTCTGGGCACCAACGAGCGCCTGCGCGACAAGGCCGGCTTGCGCTGCGCCGTCATCGAAGGCGATATCGCCTCGGACGTCGACGCCATCACCATGAAGGAAGCCGGCATGCCCGCCATCCAGATCAACACGGGCGGCCTGTGCCATCTCGAGGGCAACATGATCATGGAGGCCGTTGACGCGTTCGACCAAGCGGTGGGCCTTCAAAACATCGATGTCATCTTTATCGAAAACGTGGGCAACCTGGTCTGTCCGGTCGACTTTGACCTGGGCGAGAACCTGTCCATCATGATCCTCTCGGTGCCCGAGGGCGACGACAAGCCCATCAAGTACCCGGGCATCTTCCAGCACGCCGGCGCACAGCTGCTCAACAAGGTCGACGTGGCCCCGGCTTTCGATTTTGACATGGATAGGTATACTAAGACACTCGATGACCTCAATCCGCAGGCGCCGCGGTTTGCCGTGAGCGCACGCAAGGGCGAGGGCATGGATGCCTGGTGCGATTGGCTCATCGGGCAGATTGAGCAAGCAAGGGCGTAAGTCGGCCGCCATACGGGCGGGCGTAGCCGCAGAGATACGAGATAGGAGCCTCTTTTGAAGCTCATCATCGCCGAGAAAAACGACGCCGCGCGTCAGATCGCCGAGCGTCTGTCCACGGGTAAGCCCAAAAAGGACAAGGTGTACAACACCGCCATCTACCGTTTTGAGTGGAAGGGCGAGGAGTGTGTGACGATCGGCCTTGCCGGTCACATCCTTGCGCCTGATTTTTGCGACAGCGTGCTGTTCGATAAAAAGCTGGGATGGTATTCGGTCACCGAGGACGGCGAGATGCTGCCGGCCGACATACCCGATGGCCTGGCGCGTCCGCCCTACGACACCAAGCGCAAGCCGTTTCTTGCCGATGGCATCTCCATCAAGGGCTGGAAACTCGAGAGCCTGCCTTACCTCACCTGGGCGCCCGTCATTAAGCTACCGGCCGAGAAGGAACTCATTCGTTCGCTCAAGAACCTTGCCAAGAAGTCCGACAGCGTCATTATCGCCACGGACTTCGACCGTGAGGGCGAGCTGATCGGCTCGGACGCCCTCAACAAGGTGCGTGAGGTTGCGCCCGACCTGCCGGTCGCCCGCGCCCAGTACTCTTCGTTTACCAAGGCCGAGATCACGCAGGCCTTCGATAATCTCGTCTCGCTCGACCAGAATCTGGCCGACGCCGGCGAGAGCCGCCAGCACATCGACCTCATTTGGGGTGCGGTGCTCACGCGCTACCTGACGCTCGCCAAGTTTGGCGGCTTTGGCAACGTGCGTTCCGCCGGCCGCGTGCAGACGCCGACGCTCGCCCTGGTGGTCGAGCGCGAGCGCGAGCGCATGGCGTTTGTGCCCGAGGACTATTGGCAGATCCGCGGTATGGGCGCCGCGCAGGGTGCTGCCGAGGACGACCGCTTCAAGATCGCACACAAGACGGCGCGTTTTACCGACAAAGATGCTGCCGAGACGGCGTACGGCCATGTCGACGGCGTTGCGACGGCAACCGTCGCCGCGGTGACCAAGCGCTCGCGCAAGCAGCAGCCGCCCACGCCGTTTGCGACCACCTCGCTGCAGGCTGCCGCCGCGGCCGAGGGCATCTCGCCCGCACGCACCATGCGCATCGCCGAGTCTCTCTACATGGCCGGCCTCATCAGCTACCCGCGTGTCGACAACACCGTGTACCCCGCGACGCTCGACCTGGGCGCCGTGGTGAGCGACCTGGCAAAGATCAATCCGGCGCTGGCGCCTGTGTGCAAAAAGGTGCTCGCTGGCCCCATGAAGCCCACGCGCGGCAAGGTCGAGACCACCGACCACCCGCCTATCTACCCCACGGGCGAGGGCGATCCGTCCACGCTCGATGGCGGCCAGCGCAAGCTCTACGACCTCATCGCTCGCCGCTTCCTGGCAACGCTCATGGGTCCCGCGACCATCGAGAACACCAAGCTCGAGCTCGACGTCAATGGTGAGCCGTTCGTGGCTTCGGGCGATGTGCTCGTGACCCCGGGTTTCCGCGAGGCGTATCCGTATGGACTCAAGCGCGACGAGCAGATGCCACCGCTGGAGCAGGGCGATACGGTCGACGTGTTCGACATTAAGCTCGAGGCCAAGCAGACCGAGCCGCCCGCACGCTACAGCCAGGGCAAGCTCGTGCAGGAGATGGAAAAGCGCGGCCTGGGCACCAAGTCCACGCGCGCGAGCATCATCGAGCGTCTGTACGCCGTGCGCTACCTTAAAAACGATCCCGTGGAGCCGAGCCAGCTGGGTATCGCCATCATCGACGCACTGTCCCAGTTTGCCCCGCGCATCACGAGCCCCGATATGACCAGCGAGCTCGACGGCGACATGACCCGCGTGGAGCGCGGCGAGGACACCGAAGAGCATGTCGTGACGCATTCGCGCGCGCTGCTGGCCGGCGTGCTCGACGAACTACTCAAGCATACGCAGGAGCTGGGCGACGCCATCAGCGACGCCGTCACGGCCGATGCGCGCGTGGGCGCCTGCCCCAAGTGCGGCAAGGACCTGGTTATGAAGACGAGCGCCAAGACCCGCGGTAGCTTTATCGGCTGCATGGGCTGGCCCGACTGCGACGTGACCTATCCGGTGCCGAGCGGCGTCAAGGTGAGCCCGCTCGAGGGCGAGGCCGCCGTGTGCCCCGAGTGCGGTGCGCCGCGCATTAAGTGCCAGCCGTTCCGCCAGAAGGCTTTCGAGATCTGCGTGAACCCCACATGCCCCACCAACTACGAACCCGACCTTAAGGTGGGCGAGTGCAAGGTGTGTGCCGAGGCCGGACGCCATGGCGACCTGATCGCACACAAGAGCGAGAAGAGCGGCAAGCGCTTTATCCGCTGCACCAACTATGACGATTGCGGCGTGAGCTATCCGCTGCCGACGCGTGGCAAGCTCGAGGCGACGGGCGAGACCTGCCCCGAGTGCGGCGCCCCCATCGTGGTGGTCAACACGGCGCGCGGCCCGTGGCGTATCTGCGTCAACATGGACTGCCCGACCAAGGAGAAGAAGCCCGCCCGCGGCCGCAAGACTGCGACCAAGGCGAGCACGGCGAAGAAGACCACGGCGGCAAAGAAGACTTCGACCGCCAAGAAGTCGACTGCCAAGAAGACTGCCGCGAAAAAGACGACCACCAAGAAGGCGGCCGTCGACAAGTAACCGAGCACATATAGACACGACGGGGCCGGGCGCGCAAATGCAAATGCGAGCCCGGCCCCACTTCTAAGTTGCGGTGAAATAGGGACTGTTTTTGCTGGCAAAAAGCCTAATTAATCCCTATTTCACCGCAAGTTTTGATCAGTTGTTGGGATTACTTCACCTCGACGGGTGCGGCGCCGGGGTAGCGGTCCTCAAAGTCCAGACGGTATTTGTTGTCGTTGGTGCCCGCTACGTTGTCGCGCGCCAGCGGCGCCACGATCTCGTCCTTGTGGTTGGCGGGGCTGGAGTACTCAAGGCTGATCTCCCAGGCATCGCAAATGACGTCAATGCGATTCTCCAGGTCGTCGTAGAGCGCGATGATGTCTTTCCACGAGCCGTAATTCTGCGAGTCGATGGGAACGTCCAGGTCCTCGACCTCGTCCTTGAGGTCGTCGATCTGATCCTCGAGCGACTCGGCGGCATCGCTGGCAGATTGGCGCGAGCTGCGGTCATCCTTGAGATAGTACGTGTTAAACGTGGTGGCGCAGTCGCGAACCTGCTGATCAAGATCGGAGAGCCTGCTGTAGTAGGAGCTCAGCTGGTCGTAGACGTTCTGCTCGCTGATGGTGGCGGCATCGTGGGCGTCATCGTCATCGTCAAGCTTGTTGGGGTCGCCCTTAACGGACGCATCGTCGTCGTGGTCGATTTTGACCTTTTCGATCGTCGTGCCCTTGGTATCATCGGCGCCCTTGTCGAAAGGCTTGATCATAAAGAACACGACGAGCGCGATAATCACGACGATTAGCGCGGCGATGATGCCGATGAGCAGGGCGTTGTTGTTCTTAGGAGCGGCGGGGGCGCCGGCCTGCGGAGCGGCGGGCGGTATGGGCTGCTGCGGCGCGGAGCCGGCTGGCGCCGCCCATTGCTGCGTCGTGTCGACTTCGGGCTGGGGAGCGGGCACGGGCTGATGGGCGGACTGTACGGTCACGTCTGCCGGTTGGGGCTGAGTCGACGTGGGCTGCTGCGCAGACTGAACCGTGGTCGCGGCGGTGTCGAAGGCGGTGTCGGGCGCGGCGGCATGTTCGGCTGCCTGTGCATTCTCTTGCGACTGAGAGGCCTGGCCATCATCGGTTACCGGCGTTCCGCAGCTGGTGCAAAAACGCTCGTCGTCATTCAGAAGCTTGCCGCAATGGGTACAAAACCGGGGCATGATGGTTCCTTCCATTCGATGTGTTGGCTAGATTATAAGGTGGTTCAGGTGCGGTTGGGCCGCGCCGACCCAACTGGTTATGTGAGGATGATCATGTCGCGCAAGCCCTGTCGCATGCGTCACAATGAGTGCGGCGTGCTGGGTGTCCGGCGCGGCCGTTTATCGACGGCTCGGTAGAATGCGATGGTGGGGAGTGAGTCTGTGTACTGCGGCGAGCAAGGTCGGGGTGGCGGCGACAGCGTAGAGGCGTTCCGGTTCCCGCCGGGGGATGCGCCCCTCGCCGTGCGCGATTGCTCGCGTCGGGTGTTTTGTGCCGGGATGTTGAGCGGAGCGCTTGCCTCGGTGATGAGTCTCGGCGGTTGTGCCGCGCGCCGCAACGAGGCTGGGGGCTCCGCTGTCCCTGTCAAACAAAAAGCGAATCATCCGTCCGCTCAAAAGGCGGAAGCTGTCTCCCGGGCTTCTTGGATTGCCGGCCTTCAGCAAGATATCGAAGCCCTTGTCGAGCCGTATGGTGGGTCTACCTCGGTCTATGCTGTGGCGCTTGATCCTCAAACGTTCGCGTCGCTCGATGGTGAAGTCGCTGTGGCGCCGGACGCGCGACGTGTGGCGGCAAGCATCATCAAGCTTCCCATTCTCGCTTGTGCGCTCGAGACCGTAACGGCGGGCGAGCTGTCCCTCGACGAGCAGATAACGGTAACGCAACAGGATATCGTGGGTGGCAGCGGCAACATTCAGTCGCGCGGCGCGGGTGTGTCGTACAGTATTGACGAGCTGCTGCACGCCATGATCGCCCAGAGCGATAACGTGGCAGCGAACCTTGTTATCGGCAGGCTTGGCATGGATACGGTCAACGAAACGTGTGCCGCATTGGGACTGACCCAGACCGTGCTCGCTCGTCTGATGATGGACACCGATGCCCAGGCGCAGGGTCGCGAGAACTATACGAGCGCCCGTGATACTGCGGCCGTGTTGCAGCGACTGGCGGCGGGGACAATCGCGACGCCCGAGCTGTGCGAGCGAGCGCGAGGATATCTGCTGGCGCAGGAAGACGCGTGCGGTATTGTCGAGGGCGTTCCCGGCGGCGTTTTGGTCGCGCACAAAACGGGCAGCCTAGCGAATGCTCAGCACGATGCCGCAATCGTCTACGCCGAGCGCCCTTACGTGCTGGCAATCCTCACCCAAGACCTCGAACGCGAACAGGCCCTAGCCCTCGAGCGCGACATTTCCTTCGCCATCAACGCCCGCGCCCACTCCTAACTTGCGGTGAAATAGGGATTGTATTTGCTGTTAGAAGGCGTATTCAGTCCCTATTTCACCGCAACTTAGAGGGTCGGCAGTTGGGGACGTTCTTTTTCGGCCGGCACTTTGGGAACGTTCCTAACTGCCACCTAGCCCCTGCCCCTGGGGTATCATGGCTTGGTTGCTATAACTTGCATTTTCGCGCCTTGTAGGAAGGGACTGCGCCCATGGCTTTTGAGCCCGCTCAACATAGCTTTATCACGCTCGAGGGCGTCGATGGCGCCGGCAAGTCCACGCAGGCGCGCCTGCTGGCCCGCGCGCTCGACCTCGCTGGCTATCAGGTCGTAACTCTGCGCGAGCCGGGCGGCACCGCCATCAGCGAAAAGATTCGCGCCCTGCTGCTCGACCCCGCCAATACGGCGATGGGCGACACCTGCGAGCTGCTGCTCTACGAGGCCGCGCGTGCCCAGCTGGTGCACGAAGTCATCGCGCCTGCCCTCGCTGCCGGCAAGGTGGTCCTGTGCGACCGTTTCTACGATTCCACGACCTGCTATCAGGCGTTTGCCGATGGCCTCGACCGTCAGATGGTGCGCGATGCCAACAACCTGGCTGTCGCCGGTACGCATCCGGCGCTCACGCTCGTCTATCACATCACGCCCGAGCAGGCGGCGCTGCGCATGGCGGCCCGTGGTGCGGCCGATCGCATGGAGGCCAAGGGCATGGCCTTCCAGGAGCGCGTCTATCAGGGATTTTGTGCCATTGCTGCCGAGGAGCCAGACCGCGTAAAGCTCATCGACGCCACTGCGTCGATCGCAGACGTCTTCGCGCAGACGGTCGAGCAGATTCGCGCGTACGGTCTCGACATTCCGCAAGACGCCGTCACCGCCGCGCTTGCCCAGGAGGCTGAGTAGCATGGCCCCCGCGCAGACAAGCCTGCTGGCCAAGCTCGACACCCAACAGCGCGTGCGCGACTTTTTGACCAACGCCATCGCAAGCGGCCGCGCATCGCACGCCTACCTGTTCTTGGGCGCGCCCGGTGCCGGTAAGCTCGACGCCGCATGGGCGCTTGCCCAGGCATTCCTGTGCGAGCAGGACGGCTGCGGTTCGTGCGACAGCTGCGTGCGCGTCGCGCGCCATACGCATCCCGACGTGCACTATTACACCCCCGAAAGCGCTACGGGCTACCTCATCGCGCAGACCCGCGAGCTGCTCGACGACGTGCCCCTGGCGCCCATCCGCGCCAAGGCAAAGGTCTACATCATCGACCGTGCCGAGCAGCTGCGCGCCAACACCGCCAACGCGCTGCTCAAAACGCTCGAGGAACCGCCCGAGGGCGTCATGTTCATCCTGTTGGGCACCTCGGCCGACGTGATGCTGCCCACCATCGTGAGCCGTTGCCAGTGCGTGCCGTTTCGGCTGGTGTCGCCCACTGTGGCTGCGCAGGCCGTGAGCCGCGCCACCGGTCAGGATCCCGCGCGCTGCCGCATGGCCGTCGCTGTGGCAGGAAGCCCCACGCGTGGTATCGAGTTCCTCAAGAGCGCCGAGCGCCAGGACGCCCGTCGTCAGATGGTCCGTGCCATCGACTCGCTCATCGCCGCCGACGAGGCCGATGTGCTCAGTCGCGCCAAGTCGCTCATCGTCGCCGTCAAGGCGCCGCTCGCCGAGGTCAAGTCCACGCAGGAAAAGGTGCTCGAGCAAAATGCCGACTACCTGTCGCGTGGAGCATTGAAGCAGCTTGAGGACCGCAACAAGCGCGAACTCAACGCGCGCGAGCGTTCGGGTATCATGGAAGCGCTGGCGAGCGCGCGGACGCTCATGCGCGACGTGCTGCTGACGCTTCAGGATGAGGCGGCAGACGTTGTGAACGAGGACGTGCGCGACACGATCGGGCGGCTTGCCGCCGCGACCAATGTTGCGGGTGCCACCCAGGCGCTCGAGGCGGTCGCAACCGCCGAGCGCAACATCGCCAGAAACGTTACTCCCCAGCTGGCCATCGAGGTCATGCTGTTCGATATCAGGAAGGCACTGAAATGCCGTTAGTCGTACCCGTTAAGTTTACCTACGCCTCGCGCGACCTGTGGTTCGACCCGCAGGATCTGGATATCCTCGAGGCCGATTATGCCATTTGCTCCACCGAGCGCGGAACCGAGATCGGCCTGGTCACGGCCGATCCCTTCGAGGTGCCGCAAGACGAGATCGGTCAGCCGCTCAAGCCCGTGTTGCGCGTGGCGAGCGACATCGACCTGCAGCTTGCCGACGACCTGGCTATCCAGGGTGACGAGGCCATGGTCGACTTCCGCCGTCTGGTCAAAGAACTCGACCTCGAGATGAAGCCGGTCGGCGTCGAGTACCTGTTTGGCGGCGAGAAGGCTGTGTTCTACTTTGCTGCCGAGGAGCGCGTCGATTTCCGTCAGCTCGTCAAGGACCTGTCCTCGACGCTGCACATTCGCGTCGACATGCGCCAGATCGGCGTGCGCGACGAGACCCGCCTGGTGGGCGGCTATGCCCAGTGCGGCCAGGAGCTCTGCTGCACGCGCTTTGGCGGACAGTTTGAGCCGGTTTCGATTCGCATGGCAAAAGAGCAGGACCTGCCACTCAACTCGTCCAAAATTAGCGGCGTCTGCGGCCGCCTGATGTGCTGCCTGCGCTACGAGTTCGAGGCGTACAAGGACTTTAAGAGCCGCGCGCCCAAAAAGAAGACGCTTATCGATACGCCGCTTGGCAAGGCGCGTATCCAGGAATATGACACGCCGCGCGAGCAGCTGGTGTTGCGCCTGGAGAACGGCAAAGTCTTTAAGGTCAACCTGGCTGACATGACCTGCTCTGAGGGCTGCAAAAAGAAGGCTGCCGAGCAGGGCTGCAACTGCCGTCCCGACTGCGTGACGCGCGATGTGCTCGAGCGTATCGAGTCGCCCGAGATGCGCTTGGCGCTTATGGAGCTCGACCGCGAGAATGGCGTCGACGTGGGCGATGGCCTGTCGAGCGCCGACCGTCTGGCGGGGACGACGATGCCCAAGCGCCGCCGTCGCGACGCGGACGCCGATACCCGTGCCGGTCAGAGCCAGGGCGAGGGTCGCGGCCGCGGTAAGGGTCGCGGCAAGGCCGAGGCACCCGAGGCTGAGGAGGCTGCCGGTGGACGTCGCCGTCGCAAGCGCTCGGGTTCGGGCGATGCCGGCGAGGCCGTTCCCGCAGGCAAGAACTTCTCCCGCGAGCGCGAGGCCCAGCAGCCTCAGCAGCAAAACCGCGGCGGCGGCATGAATCCCACGCGCCGTCGTCGTCGCCATTTGTCGAGCGAGGAGCGCGAGGACGCCTTCCGCGCCGCAGCCGCTCGCGAAGCCGGTGCCGCCCTCAAGGGTGGTTCGGGTTCCGATACGCCTGCCGACAAGGGCGGCAAGCAGCGCAACGATGACGAGCGCGCCCCGCGTCCGCGTCGTCGCCATTCCTCGGGCACGCAGCAAAAGCCCTCGGTGCCCTCCGTGGCCGATCAGGTCTCGGATGGCGAGGTCAAGGTCACGCGCCGTCGCCCCGGAGATGGCGGAGGGGCGGCCGCCAAGGCCGCGCGCGGCGCTGCTCGCGACGAACACGAGTCGCGCGAAGATCGTGGTGGCGAGGGTTCGGCCGACCAGGGCCAGAAGCGCCGTCGCCGTCGCCGTTCCCGCAAGCCGCGCCAGGATGGTGGCGAGGGCTCGACCCAAAACTCGTCCGCACCGCAACCGCCCACCGGCGAATAGCGCCCGCAAACGGATTTAACCTGCCCGACCCCAAACGCGTCGGGGTACCATAGCGCTGAATCAACAACCCTCCCTGCGACCGAGCGTAGGGAGGGTTGTGTCGTGAAGAGACATTTGAACGTGTTAGGATGCCTGCAAGGTGCCGGCATCCTACCGTTTGCGGACGAATTGCTACCGTTTGCCGAGCGGACGGCGCACGAGGCGCTTGAGGCGTTGTCGCCCACGCGATGCGCCGGCTGCGAGCGCTCCGGCACGCTTATTTGCCAAGACTGCTTGGCGGCGCTTGCGCTCATCGACCCGCGGCATAGCTGCACTCGATGCGGCGCCCCGTTTGGAGACTTGCTGTGCACCGAGTGCTCGGTCGAGGGTACGTCCTCGGCGATGGCCGAAGCACTCGACCGGTGCCTGGCATGTGCCGTTTACACGCACCCGCTGCCGCGGATCATTAAAGCGTACAAAGACGCGGGCGAGCGACGCCTGGCGCCGTATCTGGCAGAGCTGCTATACGACACCGCCTTACATGCCCAGGTCGCGGCACCCGAACGCTTAGGCGGTGTGTTGTCCGGCGCCGATGCAGTGGTGTTTGTGCCCGCGACGGCGGCGGCGTTTCGGCGACGCGGCTTCGATCATATGGAAGCCATCGCGCGCCCATTTTGCGAGCTGTCGGGTGTTCCGCTGCTCGACGCCCTCGTTAAGTACGGCCATGGCGACCAGCGTGAACTCGGTCGTGAAGAACGCCGTGAACGCGCCCGAGGCATGTACGAGACCGTTGAGGACGTGCGGGGCCGCCGCCTGCTGCTTATCGACGACGTTATCACCACGGGTGCGACGATGGCAGCGGCTTCGGTGGAACTCAAGCGCGCCGGTGCCGCGGCCGTTGATGGCCTCGCTATCGCACGCGTTTGGTAGGGGTGATTCATGTGGCGGTAACAATCAGGCAGTGCAACAAACCGACAAAAGAGCAGCTAGCGGCTTCCGTGATCCTTACGGGCGCCTCGGCGTTGCGCATGATTCGAGCCGAGCGCCGGCAGATGGGCTACATCGGCTGGAAGGACCTTGAGCCCGAGGAGGAGCGCCGCGTGCTGTGTGCGTCATCGCCTTCGACCGAGGATATTTATCTTTCCGACCTGGTTCGAATTGGAGCCAAAAGCGGCGAGGTGCAAGAAGATCTGTGCTTGCTGGTGGGATCTGCGGTGCAGCGCCGCCGCATGCCTGGTGTGGGCTGGTCCGTGTGCTCCGGGTTGCCTGCCGGCTCGATTCTAGAGGTGGAACCGGGGATGTACAGCCTATCTCCCGAGGCCCTTTGTGTTGCCGTCGC
This sequence comes from uncultured Collinsella sp., assembly GCA_902494545.1. GTDB lineage: Bacteria > Actinomycetota > Coriobacteriia > Coriobacteriales > Coriobacteriaceae > Collinsella. The sequence continues at coordinate 21,579 of CABUTP010000002.1, forward strand.
TCGCGAGGTCGGCTGTATCCAGGCGTTTGCCCTGGCCCAGGAACTGTGTTCCAAGATTTCACTGAGCGATCGCGGGAAGTATCTACCTCCCTACACCTCGCCTGTTGCGAATAGGCTTGCAAAGGACAAGGACCAACCGGCAGACGTGGGCTACTTTGAAGTCGAGCCGGTGCTGACGCCCGATCGCCTGGCA
>CABUTP010000003.1 GCA_902494545.1 uncultured Collinsella sp.
CATCACCTGGTGTGGGAGATCGTTGACAACTCCGTCGACGAGGCCATGGCCGGTTTCTGCACCGAGATTCAGGTGACGGTCCACGCCGACAACTCCATCACGGTCGTCGACAACGGGCGCGGCATCCCCGTCGACGAGCATCCTATCAAAAAGATTCCGACGCTCGAGGTCGTCATGACGATCCTGCACGCCGGCGGTAAGTTCGATAACTCGGCCTACAAGGTCTCGGGCGGCCTGCACGGCGTGGGCATCTCCGTCGTCAACGCCCTGTCCAAGCGTGTGGTCGTGCAGGTATGCCGCGATGGCAACATCTACGAGATGGAGTTTTCGCGCGGCAAGACCGTCAAGAAGATGGAGGTTGTGGGCACTTCGGAGACGACGGGCACCACTGTCAGCTTCTGGCCCGACGACGAGATCTTCGAGACCTGCATCTACGATTTCGACACGCTGCACAACCGTCTGCAGGAGACGGCATTCCTCAACAAGAACCTCAAGATCGTGCTGACCGACGAGCGCGAGGCGACTCCCCATGTGGAGGAGTTTTGCTATGCCGGCGGCATCATCGACTTCGTCAAGTTCCTCAACGAGGGCAAGGATGTCCCCGAGGCCTTTAAGGAGCCCATCTATATTGAGGGCAAATCGGATCCGGATGCGCCCGTGACCAAGATGGGCGAGGTCGAGGTGTCCTTGCAGTGGAATAGCGGCTACGGTGAGAACGTCATGTCGTTTGCCAACGACATCTACACCCCCGAGGGCGGCATGCACCTCGAGGGCTTCCGTACCGCACTCACCCGCGTGATTAACGATTACGCTCGCAAACAGAACCTGCTCAAGGAAAAAGACGCCAACCTGACCGGCGACGATGTGCGCGAGGGCCTTTCGGCCGTTATCTCGGTCAAGCTGCCCGATCCGCAGTTTGAGGGCCAGACCAAGGCCAAGCTCGGCAGCTCCTATATGCGCGCGCTGACGCTCAAGATCGTGACCGACGGGCTTGCCGATTACCTCGAGGAGCATCCCAAGCCCGCTCGCGAGATCGTCAAGAAAGCCCAACAGGCCTGCAAGGCGCGCAACGCCGCCCGTAAGGCGCGCGAGGCGACCCGCCGCAAGAGCCTGCTCGAGACGGCGTCGCTGCCCGGCAAGCTCGCCGACTGTTCGGTGCGCGACGCCGAGTTGACTGAGCTCTTTATCGTAGAGGGCGACTCGGCAGGCGGCTCGGCCAAGGACGGCCGTCGCCGAGACATCCAGGCGATCCTACCCCTGCGCGGCAAGATTTTGAACGTCGAGCGTGTGGGCGATCACCGTGCGTTCTCGAGCGACACCATCCAGTCACTCATCACTGCGATCGGCTGCGGCGTCACGACGAGCGCCGGCGACGGCGGCGACTTTGATATCACCAAGGCTCGCTACCACAAGATCATCATCATGACCGATGCAGACGTCGACGGCGCGCACATCCGCATCCTGCTGCTGACGTTCTTCTACAAGTACATGCGCCCGCTGATTGATGCCGGCTACGTGTACGTCGCGTGCCCGCCCATCTTTGGCATCAAGGTGCGCAACAAGATTCACTACGTGTATCCCAACGGCCGCCAGCCCGAAGACGAGATCCTGCGCGACACCATCCAGAGCCTGGGACTGAACCCCGACGACAACGACGAGGACGGCAAGGCCAAGGACGGCAAGATCACCAAGAAGCGCAAGGGCTATACCGTCCAGCGCTACAAGGGTCTGGGCGAGATGGACCCCAAGCAGCTTGCCTCGACGACGATGGACCCCAAGACCCGCATCCTGCAGCGCGTGTCGATCGAGGACGCCGTGGTGGCAGACCGCGCCGTGCGCGAACTGATGGGTTCCGAGGTCGGCTACCGCCGCGAGTACATCGAGAAGCACGCACATGACGCACGATTCTTAGACGCCTAGCTTTCCCAGGCACCCCATCTTGCCCTTCAGGATTTCGGGCGCCGCACGCAAGGCGTGCGCCCTCATCCTTCAGGGCAACCTGGGGCACCTGGAAAACCTAGGAGGGTTATCCGGTGTTCCCGGTAATCCGTCTCCGTGGTGGGAACTAATGGACCACGCAAACCATGAGGAGGTAACGTGGCAGACGATATCAACAATAACGAGGGTATGGACGAGGCCGGCGATGCCGGCATGCCCGATGATCTGAAGCGCCTGCTTGCCCGTGCTGAGCAGGGTGAGGACGGCGATCCGGACGCCTATAACCCCGATGCCGATGATGATGAGGAAGAGGATGACGACGGCGAGCTCGAGGAGAGCTTTGGCGAAGTCGACCGTGGTGCCTCGGCCGGAGAGGATATCAACGGTGGCCAGCTCCAGATTTCGGAGTTTGGCCGCGAGATGAAGCAGTCGTTCATCGAGTACTCGATGTCGGTCATCACGGCGCGCGCCCTGCCGGACGTGCGCGATGGCTTAAAGCCGGTGCACCGTCGCATCCTGTACGCAATGAACGAGAGCGGCATCTACCCCAACCGTCCGCACAAGAAGTCGGCCTGGACGGTCGGCGAAGTTATCGGTAAGTACCATCCGCACGGCGACTCCGCGGTCTATGAGGCCATGGTCCGCCTGGCGCAGTGGTTCTCCATGCGTACGCCGCTCATTGACGGTCACGGCAACTTCGGCAATATCGACGGCGACGGCGCCGCCGCCATGCGTTACACCGAGAGCCGCCTGGCAAAGCCCGCCATGGAGCTCCTGCGTGACCTGCAGAAGGACACCGTCGACTGGCAGCCCAACTACGACGAGTCGCTCGCCGAGCCCCAGGCACTGCCCGCGCGCTTCCCCAACCTGCTGGTCAACGGCAGTCAAGGCATCGCCGTCGGCATGGCCACCAACATCGCCCCGCACAACCTCACCGAGGCAATCGAGGCCACGTGCTACCTGATCGACAATCCCGACGCCACCGTCGACGAGCTCATGCAAATCATGCCCGGTCCGGACTTCCCCACCGGTGCCATCATCATGGGCAGTGCCGGCATTAAGCAAAGCTACGAGACCGGCCACGGCTCCATCACCGTGCGCGCCAAGGCTCATGTGGAGTCCACCAAGACCGGCCGCAGCCGCCTGGTCTTTACCGAGATTCCCTACATGGTCAACAAGGGCACCCTGCAGGAGAAGATCGCCCAGCTCGTCAACGACAAGCGCATCGAGGGTATCTCGGATATGCGCGATGAGTCCAACCAGAAGGGTATCCGTCTGGTCATCGAACTCAAGAAGGGCGTTATCCCGCAGGTCGTGCTCAACAACCTGTACAAGTACACCTCGCTGCAGACGACCTTTGGTGCCAACAACCTGGCGCTTGTCAACGGCGTTCCCAAATGCCTGAGCCTGCGCGAGATGCTGCAGCACTATATCGACCACCAGGTCGACGTCGTCACCCGCCGCACCCGCTTTGACCTCAAGAAGGCCCAGGCGCGTGCCCATATCCTCGAGGGCTACCTGATGGCTCTCGACCATATCGACGAGGTCATCAGCATCATCCGCTCCTCGCAGACCGACTCCGAGGCCAGCAGCCGCCTGATCGAGCGCTTTGGCTTTACGCCCGAGCAGACTACGGCCATCCTCGAGATGAAGCTGCGCCGCCTGACCGGCCTGGAGCGCGACAAGATTCAGGAAGAGCTGGACGGCTTGCGCCGCGCCATCGCCTACTACGAGGACCTGTTGGCGCACGAGGAGAAAATCCTGGGCGTCATCAAGGAAGAGATGCGCGAGATTTCCAAGAAGTTCGGCGACAAGCGCCGCACCGAGATCAGCCATGTCGAGAAGGACCTGGACGTCGAAGATCTGATTGCCGACGAGGACATGGTCGTGACCATCACCCACACCGGCTACGTCAAGCGCATCCCGGTGGCTGCCTATCGCGCCCAAAAGCGCGGCGGCAAGGGCGTGTCGGGCGTCAATCTCAAAGAGGACGACGTTATCGACGAGATGTTTATCGCATCCACGCACGAGTACGTGCTGTTCTTCTCGAGCAAGGGCAAGGTCTATCGCCTGAAGGTGCACGAGCTGCCGGTGGGTACGCGCCAGGCGCGCGGTACCGCGATCGTCAACCTGCTGCCTTTCGAAGAGGGCGAGAAGATCGCGAGCGTCATCAGCTGTCGCGAGTTCCCGGCCGACGAGTACCTGATGTTTGCCACCAAGAGCGGCATGGTCAAGAAGACCGTGATGAGCGCCTACGACCGCAGCCGCCGCGACGGCTTGATCGCCATCAACCTGAGGGACGACGACGCGCTGCTCGCTGTACGTCGCGTGCGCGAGGGTGACAAGATTATCATGGCAACCACCGCGGGCAAGGCGATTATGTTCCCCGAGGACCAGGTGCGCGCTACCGGTCGCGATACCAGCGGCGTCCGCGGTATCGGCATGAAGGATGGCGTGAGCGTTCTTGGTATGGAGATTACCAACGGTAACGGCGACCTGTTCGTCATTACCGAGCGCGGCTACGGCAAACGCACGCCGGTCTCGGATTACCCGGAGCAGAACCGCGGCGGTCAGGGTGTCTACACCATTCAGATGACCGAGCGCAAGGGCAACCTCGCAGCCATGAAGACGGTGGGCCCGCAGCATGAGCTGTTCATCGTGACGGAGGGCGCGACGGTCATTCGCGTCAAGACCGACGAGATCAGCCAAACCGGTCGCGCCACCCAGGGCGTCAAGATGATGACCGTCGACGATAACGACCGCATCTGCGCCGTAGCCCGCATGACAGCAGCCAAGGAAAAGCCCGAGGGCGAAGGTGCCGAGGCCACAGCCGACGCCGAAGAGGCCCCAGTCGACCTAGGCGACGGCAACGACATGCCAGAGGATCTCCTCGACGAGTAAGAGGAACTGGCTGGTAGAAAATATCAGACCCCATATATCGGCGGTCGGCGCACTGCGCGCCGACCGCTTTTTTGAAAACCTTGGGACTCGCGTTCGCCCCGGTCGCGCGGCGGCATGTGAAGTCGATCGCGAGTTCCGCACGAGCCAGAGAGCACTTAATGTGCTCTCTGCGCGAGTCAGGACTGTCCGAGCAGGCGACTTCACATGCCGCCGCGCGACCGGGGCGAACTCTTCCCAAAGAATTTCAAAAAAGTTGTTGACGCGCGCGTAACGACTCGTCTAATATATCCCTTGCGCGATGGACCTGTAGCTCAGTTGGTTAGAGCGTCCGGCTGATAACCGGGAGGTCACAAGTTCGAATCTTGTCAGGTCCACCATCAAAACGTTAAGAGCCCTGGGGCATTGCCTCGGGGCTTTTTTCTTATCCAACTAAAAGTAGTCAAAATAGCCCCGTCCCAAATTAACTACTTTGATTTTGTGTGCTGGGCGAAAGATTGGGTAGTATAGCTATTCAATGCGGCGACCCTGCCGTGTGTTAACCGCTACGTACCGGAGGTGTTCCATGGTTCGTGTCGACATAGAGACCATCGTCATGGCCGCCGGTCCCGTGCCATCGCTTATCGTGCTTCGTGAGCGCTGCGGCAAGTCGGATTCGACGGCGCCCCTGCGTTCGCTTTCCATTCAGACCGGCTCGTTTGAGGCCGCGGCCATTAGCCGTGGTATCGATAGCGGTCGCGCCGAGCGCCCGATAACGCATGACCTGCTGCTTGACACCGTCGATGCCCTGGGCGCCAAGCTCGAGCGCATCGAGATCGTTCGTGCCGAGCCGCCGGTGTTCTATGCGACGATTGTCGTGCTGGTCGATGGTGACGAGCGCAAGATTGACGCCCGCCCCAGTGACGCCATTGCCCTTGCCGTGCGCAGTAATGCCCCCATGTTTGTGGAGGACGACATCATGAATCGTCTGGGTACCGTTTCTGCCCATGCCGAGGAGGTTGACGACGAGCAGGAGTTCGAGAAGTTCGACGAGTTCGTCCATACGCTCTCCCCCGATGATTTCTAAATGTCTGGCACGCGAGCGGAGAGGTCGCTGATGGGTACCCGCGTATCGGCTGAAGCGGCCGCCATCGCGCGTGAAGCCCAGATGCGCTCGGAAGCATCCGAGGCCGCTCGTATCGCCTATGTGACGCAGGCCCGCACGCTTCGCGAGCGCCGCGGCTCCTATATCAAGATGGTTATCATCTCCGCCCTTGTCGCGGTAATCTGTTCTCGTCTTCGTGGTACAGTTGGTGCGCTTGGGTTTTCGATTTCAACAGGCTTGGTAATCTGGGGTGTGGTCGATGCGGTAATGCTGACCAACCAGATCAAGGTGCTCGACAAGCGCGCGATGGATATGACGCGCGCCCGCGACGCTGCCGCCAAGATCGCTGCCGAGGCACAAGAACTGTAACGACGCCGGATTCGATGGGAAGGTCTAGAGATGGCACAGGATATGCAGGACGCCGGTAACGTCTCCGCCGAGCTCGACGCCATGGTGTGTGACCTGATTGGTGCGTTCTTGGACGACCTTGCCGCCGGCGAGAATCCGGGCGTAGTCGTGGCGATCGAGGACGCTGCTTCCAACCGCTATCTGGCGGCGCTCGACGAGGATGGCGAGGAGGCATGCCTGGAGGCTGCCACCAACTTTATCTCCGAGCACAAGATGGGCCTTAAGGACGAGGGCCTGGGCCGTATCGCCCGCTATGCCATCGGCTATACCGGCTGCGTCGAGATTGACGGCGGCTACCATGACGCTCTACTCGTGAGCTTCTTTGAAACGACGCTCGAGAGCGGCTTTTCGGCATATGTGCTGTATGAGGGCATGGGCGCCGGCGATGGTTTTATGTGGAGCGACCCTGAACCTGCAGGTGAGGAAACCCCTCTCATCTAAAATCGCTAAAATAAACGAGTTTTCGGTAAAAGGCTCAATATTCCCGCTGAGCGTTACATCGCTGGGCGGGTCGCATACGCGTGCCGTTTGTATATGGATAGAAGATAGGGGAACTACATGCGCGTAGACAATCTGAGGAACATCGCCATCATCGCCCACGTCGACCACGGCAAGACGACGATGGTCGACAAGCTCCTGCGTGCCACGGACGCCTTCCGTGCCAACCAGCAGGTCGAGGACCGCGTCCTGGACTCTAACGACCAGGAGCGCGAGCGCGGCATCACGATTCTCGCCAAGAACATCTCTATCGAATACAAGGACGTCAAGATCAACGTCATCGACACCCCGGGCCACGCCGACTTTGGCGGCGAGGTCGAGCGCGTGCTGCGTATGGCCGACGGCGCACTGCTGCTGGTCGATGCCTTTGAGGGCCCCATGCCCCAGACCCGCTTCGTGCTGCGTCACGCTATCGACACCGGCCTTAAGATCATGATCGTCATCAACAAGATCGATCGTCCGGGCGCCAACCCCGAGAAGGCCTACAACGACTGCCTGGACCTTATGGCCGACCTGGGCGCCACCGACGACCAGCTCGAGTTCGCCATGGAGCACGTGGTCTACGCCAGCGCCATGAACGGCTTTGCCCGCCTTGACCCCAACGACGGCAACATGGACATGTATCCGCTGCTCGATATGATCATCGACGACATGCCTGCGCCCGAGGTTGACGAGAACGCCCCGCTTGCCATGCAGTGCGTGACCATCGACCACTCCAACTTCGTTGGCCGCATCGGTATCGGTCGCGTGTACTCCGGTACCATTCACCAGGGCGATCAGATCCTGGTTGTGAAGAACGACGGCTCCAGCGCCACCGCTACCGTCAAGCAGCTCTTTACCTTCGACTACCTGGGCCGCACCGAGTGCCAGGAAGTCGGCGCCGGCGACATCGCCGCTGTCGTGGGCATCGACCGCACCGATATCGGCGATGTCTACACCGATCCCGAGAACCCCGTCGAGCTCGAGCCCATCGAGATCGATCCTCCGACCCTGTCCATCGTCTTTGAGGCCTCGACCTCCCCGCTCGTCGGCCGTGACGGCGACATCGTGGGCGCCCGTCAGCTCAAGGAGCGTCTGTTCAACGAGGCCGAGAACAACGTGACCATGAAGATCGAGGAGCTCGAGGACAAGAGCGGCGTCGAGGTCTCTGGCCGCGGCATTCTGCACCTGTCCGTCCTGATGGAGTCCATGCGCCGCGAGGGCTTTGAGTTCCAGGTCGGTCGTCCCCGCGTTCTGTTTAAGAAGGACGAGAACGGTAACAAGCTGGAGCCTGTCGAGCAGGCCGTCGTCGAGTGCCCGGACGAGTACTCGGGCAAGGTCGTTGAGGTATTCGGCACCTCCGGCGGCATCATGACGAGCATGGATACCTCGGGCATCGTGACGCACCTTGAGTTTAAGATCCCGACCCGCGGCATCATGGGTCTTAAGAACCGCATCATGAACGTCACTCACGGCGAGGGCGTGTTCTACCACACCTTCCTGGAGTATGGTCCTTACGCCGGCGAGATCGGCAACCGTCAGAACGGCGCCATGATTTCCATGACCACCGAGAAGGCCGTTGCCTACGCTCTGGGTACGCTGCAGGAGCGCGGCCAGCTGTTCGTTGAGCCGGGCACCGAGTGCTACGAGGGCATGATCGTGGGCGAGCGCAGCAAGGCCGGCGACATGGTCGTCAACATCGCCCGTACCAAGAACCTGGGCAACCAGCGTTCCTCGACCTCCGATATCTCCGTCCAGCTGGTGCCGCCCCGCACCTTCTCGCTCGAGGAGGCGCTGGAGTACATCGCCGACGACGAGCTGGTCGAGATTACTCCCAAGAACATCCGCCTGCGCAAGCGTCTGCTCAACGCCACCGACCGCAAGAAGGCTGCCGTCCGCGCCGGCCAGGTCAACAAATAAGCGCTGGGGCTTATAACCGCCAATAAGAAAGGGCGTCGACCGCAACGGTCGGCGCCCTTTTTGGTGCAATGGGGTCAGGTTGCTTTGCACCACCACAAAGGTGCCTGGCCCTTTTGTGGTGGTTGCGGCTAGGCGGTGGGGAGTCCTGGCGTGTTGGCGGCCTGCTGCGGCTTGAGGCGGGCGTTGCGCCAGATGATTTGGATAACGTAGCCGAGCATAAAGACAAAGGCCACGCCGCTGATGAAGTCGCCGATGAGGGGAAGTCCTGTGAGGGCACCTGCCGCGATACCGCCCACGGCGGCCATAGCGTAGCGGTTCTGGCTGTGTCCGACCATGCGGGCGATTGCGCACCCCGCAAAAGCGGTGGAGACCAGCGCGACCCCGATCACGGCGCACATGAGGGCTCCGGCAAGCGACAGGCCGGCAATCGAGATAATCAGCAGCAGGATGGTGGGGATGACAGCAATCGTGCCCAGAAGACCGCTCACCCACAGGGGCGTGGGGCGCTGGTGAAGCATGCCGGCGGCGCTGGCGGTCGCTCGCGGAAAGACGAGCTCGAGCAACAGGGCGATAAAGCAGGTCGAGAGTGCCGCGGCCACGATGCCGCCGACGATATCGTTAAGGGTGGAAGTATCTTCGTTCTCGGTGCGGTCGATCTTGAGCGTGCCGACCTCGGCTCCTGCGGCGCGCTCGGGGTCCTCGGAAACATGCGCGTTCACGGTGCCGGTAATGCGGGCATTCTTGCCCAAGACGAGCTTATCGGCCCAAACCTCGACGTCGCCCTCGACGGTGCCGTCGATGGTTACCGTACTGCCCGCGAGTGCTGCCGACTTGGCGGAGCCGCGCAGGGCAACTGTCTCGCCCATTGCGTAAAAACAGTTGGCGGCGCTACCGGCGTTGAGCACGACATGCTGACCGGCTACCGTCACGCTGCCATCGATTGCGGTTTTGGAGATATCGATGGTGCGCGCCGCCAGGCGAACGGCTCCGCCTACGGTGCAGTCGCGAATCGACAAGCTCTCGCCTGCCGCGATAATATCGCGGCCGATGGAGGTATCGTCCAGGTTGAGGCTCTGACCAGCCCAGTACAGGTCGCCTTCGACGCCAGATGGGGTGGAGTCTTCGTCGGTCGCGAGAACGTTTCCGGCGGTATCCGTGCCGGCAAAGGCTCCGGCGGGAAGGGCAACGAGCGCCAACGCGATGAGGGCGAGTGCGAAAAAGAGGCGACCTCGCGTTTTGCGACGTTGCGTCGGCGGGAATTGATTGCAAGGCATAGGTGGTCCTTCGTTAGGTGTTCAACATGTATCTAACAGGGTACCCAACGCGCGGGCGCTCTAAAAGAACCTCTCGGTTGCATTTCGAAGGGCTGTGCCGTGCTGTCTACTTTTTGCGATGCAAGAAGCGCGCGATGTCTTCCTCGGTAGGGCTTTTGATGTCAAAGCGCAGCGAGAGCCAGCGCAGGCCCATGGTCACGACAACGCATACGACTAACGCGGCGACATTGCTCATAATGCCGCTCATAACGAGACACACATAGCTTGCCGATCCGGCGATAGCCGCGATGGCATAAAAGTTAGTGCGTTGGAAAATGCCCGGAACCACGCCCATAAAGCCGTCGCGCAACATGCCGCCACCCACCGCGGTGAAAAAGCCCATCATGATGCATACGGCCGGCGCAAAGCCATAAACCAGTGCCTTGTCCGCTCCGGTGGCGGCGTAGATGCCGACCGAGACGATGTCGAGCAATGGGATGAGTTTCTCGGGTTTATCGACGATTGCCGGGAAGATGTAGATGATGGCCGCTGTGGCGATGGAGAGCGGCAGCGCCATTGGCTGGTTGAGGATGTAGACGATGCCGACCTGGAGTGTCATATCGCGCAAAAGACCGCCGCCCAGACCGCAGACCACCGCGAGCGCGACCGCGCCCACCAGGTCGAGCTTGTGTTCGCGCGCAACCAGCACACCCGAGATCGATGCAGCGACAACGGCGAACATCTCGAGCCAAAAGGGGATAGCGACCATGGCGTCCGAGGCATGTGAGGTAACGGTTATAGCGGCGACGACGGGCAAGATGGGGTCCTTTGAGTTACGGGTTTGGACAATGCCCGTACATAGTACATGTTCGGCGCCGATTGCGACCCTATTGCTCGGCAAACGGTCGTGACTGGGCGCGGGCGTGGCGCTGCTGGAATGTCAGGGATCCAAAACATGTACGTCACCCTCCAAAAACGACATTTTTTGACATCTTTAGAGGCTGACGTACATGTTTGGATTGAGCTCACAGCATGAGTGAGTTAATTTACTCACATCCGGTATATTCCCCCACTTCAACGGACATAAGAGTTTGATACCGGCTCAGAGCGAGAGGCCCTCAATGGATACTCCTGTTCTCATTTCGCATAAAACCGCATGGCTTGTCCATCATGCGCCCCAGAATTTGGTTCAGTCTCTTGCGCGGCACGACTACCAGATAGGCGTACGAGGCATCTCCACCCAGCAACGCGTTGCGCACATACGACAGGCCCTTACCGACTGCGGCATTCCGTCCGATATGCTCAAAACTATCGATATCTCGGTTGTATTCGAATTCGAGCGAATTCGCACCAAAGGCGTCATTTGCCACATTCTTGGACAAAATCTTCCCTACGAGCATATTGACGAGTTGACGCCCGGAATCTTCATCACCGACGAAGCCTTCACCTTCGTGCTCGCTGCCGAGTGGATGGATAGGATCGAATATCTCGAATATGGCTATGAAGTTTGCGGCGATTATCGCATGAGGCTCAATCCCGCCGACCCTTATACCGAGCAACCAGCCACCACCTCCAAGGATGAAATAACCGAACTGCTCGATCGGCACCCCGGCAAACCCGGTGCCACACGTGCACGGCTTGCGCTCAGGCACATCTACGATCACTCGGCCTCGCCTATGGAGACCGCTTCGGCAATCGCCCTCTCGCTCCCAACAAGCGAAGGCGGCGTTGGCATCCGAGGTATCGAACTCAACAAACCGCTCGAGATCCCTCAACGTCTCTGGCATTGCGCCAAAGCTCGAACACTCAAAATCGATGCGCTCGTGACCTATAAGCGCAGGGCGCTCGGTATCGAATATAAGGGCGGCTTTCACGATGAGTTCGAGCGCAAGGGGGCAGATGCGGAGCGAGAGGCCGTTCTCTCCCAAATGGGATATCGAATCGTTACGCTCACTTCGGCTCAGTTCGGCAGCCAGCTCGCCTTTCACCGCGCCATGAACAACATTCGCGAAGCACTCGGCATGCCTCGCTGTACCGACACCGGGTACCAGCGAAAGCAAAACGAACTACGCAAGGCACTTATCCGTAACTGGAAAGGCATGCGAGACGAGGAGGCGCCTTCCGAATAGTGCCACTCCCGTGAGCTCAATCCAAATGTGTACGTCAGCCTCCAAAGATGTCGAAAAATGTCGTTTTTGGAGGGTGATGTACATGTTTGGTTGGGGCGTGCGGCCGAGAGAGGATTCGATAACAAAAAAGCTCCCATTCCCGGGAGCTTTCTCAACCAAAATGGCGGAGGAGGAGGGATTCGAACCCTCGTGACCTTATACAGGCCAAACGGTTTTCGAGACCGCCGCATTCAACCACTCTGCCACCCCTCCGCGTGGGGTAAAAACAAAGCAGGCTCGAAGGCCTGCTTTGGAATTAACTGGCGGAGAGTCAGGGATTTGAACCCTGGAGACGCTTTTGACGCCTACACGATTTCCAATCGTGCTCCTTCGGCCACTCGGACAACTCTCCGTTAAATGCGAAAGTCAGTATACACGAGGAATCGCAAAGTGCAAACAGAAAAGTTGGCATTTTTTGAAACGCTTGGCTTCGTGATGGGGTCCAGGAGGCCAAAAACGGGCTCTGACCAGCATGGCTGCATGCGGCAAATTGTTCAAAATGGGTATTTATAAACGACGTGGCAGCAATTTTAAAAATCTTTGAACGGTGTTGTGAACCACTGGTATGCATTTCACGACCACAGCCCTGCAATTGCTGACCTGCGGTTTGATTTGGCTTGTCCCCGCAGTGCCGTATCTTGTCCACAGATCCGTCAAGCATTTGGTCAGCATTTGGTTGGAAGACGCATGAAATGCCGTGTGAGTATGGACATATGTGGAGGTCATGAGGTTGTAGCTGCACATTCTTGCAGCCTGGGAGGTTGAAAGATATTATTACCAAGTCTTTTCCTGCTTCAGGCGCACCTTCACGACCTGAAGCCACATTTGCCCAGAGGAGGTGACAATATGAAGGCTTATGAACTGCTGTTCTTTGTTGACCCGTCGCTCGACCCCGAGACTCGTCTCGCTGTTATGAAGCGTATCGATACCACGATCGCTGAGGGCGCTGGCAAGGTCGACTCCGTTGACGAGTGGGGCAAGCGCAAGCTCGCCTACGAGATCAACGACCTCACCGATGGTGACTACACCCTCATCAACTTCCACGCAGATCCTACCCAGATCGCCGAGCTTGATCGCGTCCTGCGCATCACCGACGCTGTGGTCCGCCACATGATCGTCCGTCGCGACGACCAGGAGTAAGACTGTCGTTTTGGACTGGGCTTGTGCCCCAAGAGGAAGTAGTGAGTTATGAGCATCAATCGAGTGAACATCACCGGTAACCTCACGCGTGATCCCGAGCTGCGCGCCACCGCCGGCGGAACCCAGGTTCTGTCCTTTGGCGTCGCCGTGAACGATCGTCGCCGCAACCCGCAGACTGGCGAGTGGGAGGACTATCCCAACTTTGTCGACTGCACCATGTTCGGCACGCGTGCCGAGGCCGTGAGCCGTTTCCTGGCAAAGGGAAACAAGGTCGCGATCGAGGGTAAGCTGCGCTACAGCTCTTGGGAGCGCGACGGCCAGCGCCGGAGCAAGCTTGAGGTCATCGTCGATGAGATCGAGTTTATGAGCTCCCGTGGTGGCCAGGGTGGCTACGATCAGGGCGGTTACGCCCCCGCAGCTCCCGCGCCCGCAGCGCGTCCTGCCGCACCGGTGGCTACGCCGCCCGCGGTCGACGTCTACGATGAGGACATCCCGTTTTAAGGGCTGTTCACCTATTTTTGAGTGAGAGGCGGCTTCGGTTCGCCGAAGTTGCCAAACGAAAGGTATTTTGACATGGCTAATGATTTTTCTGCACGTCAGCCGCGTCGTAAGTACTGCCAGTTCTGCAAGGAGAACACTGAGTTCATCGACTATAAGGACACTCAGCTTCTCCGTAAGTACATGACCGACCGTGGCAAGATCAAGCCCCGTCGCGTCACTGGCGCTTGCACGCAGCATCAGCATGACATCGCCAACGCCATCAAGCGCGCCCGCGAGATGGCTCTCCTGCCGTACACCGTCCCCGTGGTTTCCTCTCGTGGCAACCGCGACCGCGGCTAAGAAGGGAGACGCATCATGAAGGTTATTCTTCTCGATGAGATCAAGGGCAAGGGCGGCGAGGGTGACGTCGTAGAGGTCGCTCAGGGTTACGCTGAGAACTTCCTGTTCCCCAAGAAGCTCGCTGTTGCCGCCACCAAGGGCAACCTCAAGCAGCTTGACGAGCGTCGCAACAACATCGCCAAGCGCGAGGCCGTCCGTCTGGCTACCGCCAACGAGACCAAGGCTGCCTTCGAGGGCAAGACGGTCACCGTTGACGTCAAGGTCGGCGACGAGGGCATCCTCTTTGGCTCCGTTACCGCCGCTATGATCGCTGACGCCATCAAGGCTCAGCTCGGTATGGACATCGACCGCAAGCGCGTCGAACTCGGTAAGCCCATCAAGGTTGCCGGTGCCCACACCGTTGCCATCTCGCTGTACCGCGAGATCAAGGCCGAGGTTGTCGTTCTCGTTGGCGTTACCGCCGAGGAGCTCGCTGCCGAGGCTGAGGTCGAGGAGGCCGCTGAGGTCGCCGAGGCCGAGACCGCCGAGGTCGAGACTGAGGCTGCTGCCGAGTAGCATTTGCTGCAACGCAACAATCTTGTTCTAAGAAGGGCGCTCTGGGAAACCAGGGCGCCCTTTTGTTTTTTGCGCTGAGTGAGTGTCATGGTGAACGTTGCGTCGAAGTCCTATATACGGGACCGTTCATCCGTTTGGTTCGGTGATGATTGGCGGCGCGCGGCGCGTTTTGGGACCGTGGCTGATACTATGGATGCTCGCAAGCGATATGAATGAGGATGCTCATGGCATATGACGATAGGGAGACCGGGCTGACGGTTGAGGACCGCGGCTCAAAGTTGGGTCTTCCCCAAAACCAAGATGCAGAGGCCAATGTACTGGCCGCTATGCTGCTATCGCCCGAGGTGGTCGAAGAGGCCCAGGTCGAGCTGCAGCCCGATGACTTCTACCGGCCCATTCACAAGACCATCTATACCGCGATGGTCGATATGTACAACAGCCGCATTCCCATCGACTCTATCTCGCTGATCGATTACCTGCGCAGCATCAACAAGCTTGATGCCGTGGGCGGCGAGGCCTACATTTTGGAGCTGATGGGTCAGACCCTGTCGCTCGTGAACTGGCAGCACCATGCCGCCATCGTTCGTCGCGACTCGATGCTGCGCGAGCTGATCGGTGCCACCAACGAGATCAACGCGCTGGCCTATAACGCCCCTACCGACACCAAAGAGGTCGTGGAGCTGGCCGAGAGCAAGCTGCTTAAGGTCACGGCGCGCGAGGTCAAGTCGAGCTATAAGACACTGACCGAGTTTATGGTCGAGGCCTATAACGAGGCCGAGGAAGTATGTAAGGCCGGTGGACAGGCCGCGGGCGTGCCCACCGGCTTCCCGTCGCTCGACCGCATGCTTATGGGTTTCCGCGAGGGCCAGCTCATCATTATCGGCGCCCGCCCTGCCGTGGGTAAGACGTCGTTCGCTCTGAACCTGGCGCTCAACGCCGCTGCTGCGGGCTATACCGTCGGCTTCTTTTCGCTGGAGATGTCGGGCAAGGAAATTGCCCAGCGCCTGATTTGCGCCTACGCCATGATTTCGATCAGCGACTTCCGTACGGGCCGCATTAGCCCCGAGCAGTGGGCCAATATCAACGAGGCCACGCAGACCTTGTCTAAGCTCGACATTCTGATTGACGATACGCCCGGCACCACGGTGACCGAGATCCGCGCCAAGAGTCGCCGCATGCTCCACAACAAGGAGAAGGCCATCATCATCCTGGACTACCTGCAGCTGGTGAGTCCTCCGCCGGGGCGTCGCTCCG
Organism: uncultured Collinsella sp.; assembly: GCA_902494545.1. Taxonomy (GTDB): domain Bacteria; phylum Actinomycetota; class Coriobacteriia; order Coriobacteriales; family Coriobacteriaceae; genus Collinsella. The sequence continues at coordinate 15,936 of CABUTP010000003.1, forward strand.
AGAGCCGTACCGTCGAGGTCTCCGAGATGTCGCGTGGTTTAAAGATCATGGCCAAGGAGCTCAAGATCCCGCTCATTGCACTGTCGCAGCTGTCGCGTCAGGTCGAGTCCCGTACCGGCAAGCGCCCGCAGCTGTCCGACCTGCGTGAATCGGGCTCCATCGAGCAGGACGCCGACATCGTTATGTTCTTGGACCGCTCCGCCGATGAGGCCGAGGCCTCGCGTGACGATCGACCCGACGAGGGCGTTACGCGTATCGTCGTGGCCAAGAACCGTTCGGGCCCGATCGGTGACGTCGACTTGATGTTCCTGCCGGCATCCACCAAGTTCTATGAGCTTGATGGGGCGCATACCGAGGAGTAGGACAGGCGCCCGTTGCACGGGTATACTGGGAATGTTTTGTGCTTCTGCGTGCCAGCGTGGCGCGTAGACAGTCCATGAATGTGAGGAGTAAACATGCCGTCAACCGTTTTGGTCGGTGCCCAGTGGGGCGATGAGGGCAAGGGTAAGATCTGCGACCTGGTCGCCGGCGACTTCGATGCCGTCGTGCGCTATTCGGGCGGTAATAACGCCGGCCACACCATCGTCGTCAACGGCAAGAAGTACGGCCTGCACCAGGTGCCCTCCGGCATCATGTATTCCGACCATGTGTCGGTGATCGGTAACGGCTGCGTCGTCAACCCCAAGGTTGTCCTTGAGGAGATCGACATGTTCGAGGCCGACGGCATCACCACCAAGAACCTCAAGATCAGTGGCAACGCGCACATCATCATGCCGTACCACATCGATCTGGATGGTGCTTTTGAGCAGAAGCTCGGCAAGAAGAACATCGGTACCACCAAGCGCGGCATCGGTCCGTGCTACCAGGACAAGATGGCCCGCATCGGCCTGCGCATGCAGGACATGCTGGACGAGACGCTGTTCCGCGACAAGCTGGAGACCGCTCTTGCCCGCGTGAATCCCGAGCTCGAGCTTATCTACCGCCTGCCCACCTACACCGTGGACCAGATCTGCGACGAGTACCTGCCCATGGCCGAGCGCCTGCGCCCCTACATCACCGAGACGAGCCTGCTGCTCAACAACATGATCGACGAGGGCAAGGACCTGCTGTTCGAGGGCGCCCAGGCGACGCTGCTCGACATCGACCACGGCACCTATCCGTACGTGACATCTTCCAACTGCACCGCTGGCGGCGCCATCACCGGCTCCGGCGTCGGTATGAAGAATGTCGACCGCGTGCTGGGCGTCATGAAGGCCTATATCACCCGTGTCGGTTCGGGCCCCATGCCCACCGAGCTTTCCTATGAGTCCGAGGCCGGCCATACGCTGACCGAGGAAGGCTATGAGTACGGCGTGACCACCGGCCGTCGCCGTCGCTGCGGTTGGTTCGATGGCCCCATTGCCAACTACGCCTCGCGTGTCAACGGCCTCACCGATATCGCCATGACCAAGCTCGACGTGCTTTCGGCTTTCGACACCATCAAGGTGTGCGTGGCCTACGACGTCGATGGCGAGCGCTACACGAGCGTGCCCGAGCATCAGGTTCGCTTTGAGCACGCCAAGCCCATCTACGAGGAGCTTCCGGGCTGGAAGTGCGACATCACCGGTTGCCGCAGCTTTGAGGAGCTGCCGCAGGAGGCTCAGGACTACGTGGCGTTTATCGAGGATCTGGCATACACCCGCGTGACGTTCATTGGCGTTGGCGCTGGTCGCGAGCAGATCATCAACCGATTCTGGAAGTAATCGGTTTATACGGTTATTGCGATATACCCCTTTGCAGCCCGGACGGGCGGCCGAGGGGTATATTTGCTTGCAAAGGGCTCGCGCGGAGCGAGCCGTTAATCCATAGAGGAGGCACCCTTGAAGGCGGACACTCAAACCATCGACATCCTGTTGTTGGGCAGCGGCGGCCGTGAGCATGCTTTGGCAGCAAAGCTCGCAGCATCACCGCGCGCCGGCAAGCTCTACATTGCGCCGGGTAACGGCGGCACCGCGAGCTGCGGCGAGAACGTGGTTCTCGACGATTGCGATCCTGCGGCCGTGGCGGCGTTTGCACAGAGCCACGGATGCGGACTCGTGGTAATTGGCCCCGAGGCTCCGCTCGTGGCGGGCGTGGCCGACGCCGTGCGCGCGGCGGGTATTCCCTGCTTTGGCCCGGGTGCCGAGGGCGCCCAGATGGAGGGCTCTAAGCTGTTCTCCAAGCAGCTCATGGAGCGTGCCGGCATTCCGACGGCCGCCTACGGCTCGTTTACTGACGAGGCTTCGGCTCTCGCCTATGTGCGCGAGCAGGGTGCCCCGCTGGTCGTGAAGGCTGACGGCCTGGCCGCAGGCAAGGGCGTTATCGTGGCGACTGAGCTTGCGCAGGCCGAGGAGGCCGTGCGCGAGTGCTTTGGCGGCACCTTTGGCGATGCCGGCAACACCGTTGTCATTGAGGAAATGCTGACCGGCCCCGAGTGCTCGCTGCTGGCCTTTACCGACGGCAAGACCGTGCGCCCCATGGCCACCTCGCAGGACCACAAGCGCGCGCTCGAGGGCGACAAGGGCCCCAACACCGGTGGCATGGGCGTCTACAGCCCGGTACCCATCGTGACCGACGAGGAGCACGCCACGATGGTGAAGGTCATGGAGCAGACCGTGGCCGAGCTCGCTGACGAGGGCATCGACTACCGCGGCTGCCTGTATGGCGGCTTTATGCTCACCCCCGCCGGCCCCAAGGTGCTGGAGTTCAACGCCCGCTTTGGCGACCCCGAGACGCAGGTCGTGCTGCCGCGCCTCAAGAACGACCTGGTCGAGGTTATGCTCGCCTGCGCCAACTGCGAGCTTGATCAGATTGAGCTCGATTGGCGCGACGAGTGGGCCGTGGCTGTTGTCCTGACGAGCGCGGGCTACCCCGGCAGCTACGAGAAGGGCAAAGTCATCACCGGCATCGCCGACGCCGAGGCCATGGAGAACGTGACCGTGTACCATGCCGGCACCGCCGTGGTGGACGGTCAGCTCGTGACCAACGGCGGCCGAGTGCTTGCCGTGACTGCGCTGGGCGACACGTTCGAGAACGCTCGCAACCTTGCCTACGAGGCATGCGAGAAGATTGATTTTGAGGGCAAGACCCTGCGTCATGACATCGGTCTGCGCGCGCTGCGTGGCCGCGACGCCTGGGATGCCTAAAGTCCGAGAGGAATGAGACGGATGGACGAGAAGAACGAAGAGCTCGTGGACGCGCAGATCGTCGAAGAGGACAGCCGCATGTATGGGCACGCCGAGGGCGAGCCTGGTGGCGAGGTCGCTGACGAGCCGGCGCTGGTGCTGGGCGACGACGACCCGCACGATGCCGAGCTGCACGAGAAGATTCTTTCGGAGGAGTGTGCCTGGAAGGGCAAGATCCTCGACGTCCACCGTCTTGAGGTTGAGCTGCCCAACGGTCACCGCAGCGCCCGCGATATCGTTCGCCATCCGGGTGCGGCGGCCGTTGTGGCACTGACCGAGAGCGGCAAGATTGTACTGGTGCGTCAGTACCGCACCGCCATCGACCGCGTGACGGTCGAGATTCCCGCCGGCAAGCTCGACCCGGGCGAGGACCCGCTCGATTGCGCCAAGCGCGAGCTGCATGAGGAGACGGGCTTTAGGGCCGGTCGCATTCGCTTTTTGACGTCGATTGTCACGTCCTGCGGCTTCTGTGACGAGATCATTCACATCTACCTGGCCACCAAGCTCGAGTTCGATGCACCCAACCCCGATGATGACGAGTTTGTCAACGTGGATCTGGTGCCGCTGCACGAGCTGATCGACGCCGTGCTCGACGGCAAGATCGAAGACGCCAAGACCGTCGTGGGCGCCTTGGCCTGCGATAGCATCGCTCACCGCCTTGGGGGCGCGGAGCTTTAACGAGTGGGGGGTAGCCCTGGGACAAGTACTGCTGATTGCTTTGTCCCAGGGCCTTACGTTGCTGATATTTCTTTGAGGATCACATGCTGAAGAGGTTTCTTTCGTATTACGAGCCCCAGATGGGGCTTTTTGTTGCCGATACTGTTTGCGCCCTGGTGCTTGCCGCCATTGACCTGGCGTTTCCTATCATTCTGCGCAATCTGACCGGCGGGCTCTTTACCCAGGGTCAGGCTGCTATTATGCAGGCGCTCGGTATGATCGCGGTTGGCCTGGTACTGATGTATGCCATCCGTTGTGCCTGTCGCTACTTTGTGAGTTACTGGGGTCACGTGATGGGCGCGCGCATGGAGTCCAAGATGCGCGAGGACCTGTTCGATCAATACGAGCGCTTTAGCTTTGCGTACTTCGATCGCAACAGCTCGGGTGACATGATGAGCCGCGTGGTCAACGACCTGTTCGATATCTGCGAGGCGGCACACCACGTGCCCGAGTGGATTATCATCTGCGGCATCGAGATCGTCGGCTCGTTTGTGATCCTCTTTGCTATTGCCCCGGTGCTGGCGCTTGCCATGGCCGTGGTGACGGTGGTGTTTGCGGGCATCATGTTTTGGCAGAACATGCGCATGCGCGAGGTCTTCAGCGACAACCGCAAAAAGATCAGCGGTATTAATGCTCAGCTGCAGGATTCGCTGGCAGGAATGCGCGTGGTCAAGAGTTTTGCGAACGAGGAGGCTGAGCGCTCCAAGTTCCGCGCCTCTAATGACCGCTATCTTTCGTCCAAGGAGAATATGTATCACGCCATGGGCGTCTACACTGCGACGTATGGCCTGCTCTCGGGCGTGTTGTACGTGATCGTGGTACTGCTGGGTGGTTGGCTGGTCGCGCAAGGCCAACTGCAGCCGGTCGATATGGCGACCTTTGCGCTCTACATTTCGCTGTTCTGCACGCCGCTCGAGACGCTCGTCAATTCGGCCGAAACGTATCAGAAGGCCATCGCCGGCTTTAAGCGCATGGACGAGGTGCTTTCGACCGCCCCGGATATCCAGGACAAGCCAGATGCCGCGGACCTGGAGGTAACGGCTGGCGCGGTTGAATATCGCGACGTGTGCTTTAGCTACGAGGATGTTGAGTTGGGCGAGGGCGGTGCCGACGGACGCCCTGTTATCGACCATATGGATCTGTCCATCAAGCCCGGACAGACCATTGCCCTGGTTGGCCCCTCGGGCGGTGGCAAGTCCACAACGTGTTCGCTGCTGCCTCGCTTTTATGACGTGGCTGCTGGATCCATCAGCATCGACGGCCAGGACGTGCGCGACGTGACGCAACAGAGTCTGCGCCGCGCCATTGGCCTGGTACAGCAGGATGTCTATCTGTTTGACGGTACGATTGGCGAGAACATCGCCTACGGCAGGCCAGGCGCCACGGCAGAAGAGGTCGCCGAGGCCGCTCGCCGCGCCAATATCGATGCCTTCATTGAGTCGCTGCCGCAGGGCTACGACACGGTCGTGGGCGAGCGCGGCAGCCGTCTTTCGGGCGGCCAGAAGCAGCGCGTAGCCATTGCGCGCGTGTTTCTCAAGAACCCCAAGATCCTGATCCTGGACGAGGCGACGAGCGCCTTGGATAACGAGAGCGAGGAGGCGGTGCAGGAGTCGCTCGAGCGCCTGGCGCGCGGTCGCACCACGATCATCATCGCCCACCGTCTCTCGACCATTAAACATGCCGACGAGATTGCGACCGTCGAGCATGGTCGCGTTGTGGAACGTGGTACGCACGAGCAGCTTCTCGCCCGCGGCGGCACCTATGCCCGTTACTATCGAATGCAGTTCGAAGGTGCGCGTGCGCACGAGCTCGACTGATTGATATGACAGGAAGTATATGGCTGAGAAGAACCCTTTGACTCCGGAAGAAGTGACGGAGTTATTCTCCGA
>CABUTP010000004.1 GCA_902494545.1 uncultured Collinsella sp.
CGCGAATCTCGTCGGCCGAAATGTCGCAGGGGACAATCTCGGAATACACGTTGCGGTCGCGGACGCGACGGGCAATGAGCTGACCGTACTGCGCACCAAAGTCGAGTACGAGGACCTTTGCGGAAGCCTTTTGATCCATGGTTCCCCCTCTTGTTGGCGGGGAGCCGGTGCCCACCCGCGCGAATAAACGAGAATAACTTTCATAGTGTACACGTTATATGGGGTTTCTCGTCCCTCGCAGTCATCAGCGCACGGCAAACGCACGACCTGGGCCCCTATTTGACGGCAATCGAAGTGTTACCAAACGTTACAGATGATGTAATACGTTTGAACATTGGACGCCCTGTGCCACAATACTGCCGAACGACTCCGCCTCTGCGGCGGCAAATACGATAGGAATACCAGCATGAAGCGCATCCTTCTCATCGCCACGGGCGGCACCATCGCATCGACCGAGGACGGCAACGGCCTCTCCCCCGCCCTGACCGGTGAGGAGCTCGCCCAGAGCGTCCCCGAGATCTCGGGCCTCTGCGAGCTCGACGTCGTGCAGCCCATGAACATCGACAGCACCAATATGCGCCCCAGTGACTGGATGCGTATCCGCGACGTCATCGTCGAGGGCTATGCCGACCACGACGGCTTCGTGATTCTGCACGGCACCGACACCATGAGCTACACCGCAGCAGCGCTTTCCTACCTGATTCAGGACAGCCCCAAGCCCATCGTGCTCACCGGCTCGCAAAAGCCCATGGGCAATCCCTTTACCGACGCCAAGCTCAACCTGTACCAGAGCCTGCTCTATGCGCTCGACGAGCACTCGCGCGACGTCTCAATCGTGTTTGGCGGCGTAGCCATTGCCGGCACGCGCGCCCGCAAGCAGCGCACCATGAGCTTTAACGCGTTCATTAGCGTCAACTATCCGCCCATTGCCTACATCCGCAACGACCGCATTGTGCGCAACGGTCTTCACGGCACGCACCAGAATGAGAGCCCGGTTCGTTTCTACGACAGTATCGACCCGCGCGTGTTTGTCCTTAAGCTGACGCCCGGTGTGAACCCGGGTATCCTGGACGCCCTGGCCGATAGCTACGATGCCGTGATTCTGGAGACCTTTGGCATTGGCGGTATCCCCGAGTTTGGCGAGTCGGGCGAGACATTCCAAGAGGCGATTTTTCGCTGGGTCGATTCGGGTCGCACCGTCGTTATGACCACGCAAGTCCCCGAAGAGGGCCTCGATCTGGGCGTTTATGAGGTCGGCCGTGCCTACGCCGACCATCCAGGTATTTTGCGCGGCGACGATATGACCACCGAAACGCTCGTGGCCAAGACCATGTGGGCGCTCGGCCAGTCACGCGATGCGACCGAGATTCAGCGCCTGTTTTACAGCCAAGTCAACCACGACCGTATCCCGATGGTGTAATTCAGTTGTCGACGGGTATCCCCTATTCAATGCCCTCGAGAAGTTCTGACACCGTCATGCCGAGTGCGGGCGCGATCTTAAATAGAACCTTGAGCGTGAAATTTGCCGTCCCATCTTCGATTCGGTCGAGGTAGGGTCGGCTGATTCCTGTCGCCACACAAAAATCAACCTTGGAGATACCAAGGTCTCTGCGTGTCTCTTCGACCCGCCTGCCAAGAATCTGTTTCGCACGTTCGTCCATGCAGCCGAGTTTGAAATGGAGCCGAACATAAACGTAAACTATAGTTTACGTTTTGCCGAATACACAGGAGTTTTCTATGTCGGGTTCTTCGGTCCGCACGTACCGAGCCACGCTTCGCACAAACAGCGCACCGCCCAAGCTCGTCGTCGTTGAAGCAGAATGTCTTTCGCCCGATGAGCGCACAGCATTTGCATTGCTATCAAGTCGCGTCGCCGCCGTTCTGGTCCCTTGCCCGGCGCAAGGTGAACTTGCCATCCAATGCCAAGCGCACAGCTGCTCGCTCAATCAGGCTGCCGTAATCGTAACCAGCCAGCGTGGCCTGCCCCTTCTCCTGGAAGCCGGCGTCGCGCTCGCCCTTCGCGGTGCCGGATACGAAAACGAGGCCGCCGCCGATGTAGTCTTTCAACCACGATCGAGCGGCGGCCTCGCAGCAGCCATCGAATATGCTTGCAGGCTCGTTGCCTAAAAGGACAAGCTAGAAACCAAAGCCAAAGCCCGTTCCAGTAATCGCCGAATACATAAAGTAGACGTTGATTACGTTGAGGAACACACCCGTGATGCAACCGTTACGCAGGTAGCGTTCGCACACGATGCGCGCCATGGCGGCGGAGTCATCATTGTTCTTTGCCTGGCGTCCCGCCGTAAAGTACGTCGCCACGCTCAGCAGCAAGTTGAGCACCGGCAACGCCAGCAACTCGTAGCTCTTGCCCCAGCGCGTCGCCTCGCCGGCGGCATTAAACTTTGTTGCCACCTCAGGACCAATGTTGGGGATAACACACGCTGCGACCACCAGCGGAATCACCGCAAGTACGAGCAGCGCAATACCCATGTAGCCAGCTTTTTTGCCATATTTAAACATATGCGTCGTCCTTACACGTTAAAGCGGAAGTGCACGACGTCGCCATCGGCCATGACATAGTCCTTGCCCTCAATACGCAGCTTGCCGGCAGCCTTGGCGCCCTGCTCGCCACCGAGCTCGATGTAGTCGTCATAGCCAATGACCTCGGCCTTAATAAAGCCGCGCTCAAAGTCGGTGTGGATGACACCGGCGGCCTGCGGGGCGGTCGCGCCCTGACGCACCGTCCAGGCCCTGACCTCCATCTCGCCAGCCGTAAAGAACGACTGCAGGCCGAGCAGCTTGTAGGCAGCCTGAGCGAGCACGTCCAGACCGGGCTGCTCCAGGCCCAGGCTCTCCAGGTAGTCGGCGGCATCCTCGGGATCGAGCTCGGAAAGCTCGGCCTCGATCTTGGCGCAGATCGGCAGCGGCTTGACGCCATCAATGGGCGCCAGGTCCTCGTTGAGCATATCCTCGTCCACGTTGGCCACATACAGGATGGGCTTCATGGTGAGCAGGAACAGCCCCTTGGCGGCGGCACGCTCCTCATCGGTCATCTCCATGGACGCGGCGCGCTTGCCCTCGTTGAGCCAGGCAAGCAGGCGCTTGGCGACCTCAAACTTGGGCATGAGCTCCTTGTCGCGCTTGGCCTCCTTCTCGAGCTTGGGCAGCTGCTTCTCGAGCGTGCCCATGTCGGCCAGGATGAGCTCGGTCATGATGGTGTCGGCATCGCCGGCGGGATCGACGAACTCGCCCGTGCGGCCCACCTCACGCATGACGTTGGGGTCCTTAAAGTAGCGCACGACCTCGCAGATAGCGTCGGTCTCGCGGATGTTTGCCAAGAACTGGTTGCCCAGACCCTCGCCCTCGTTAGCGCCCTTCACCAGACCTGCGATGTCGACAAACTCGACCGTAGCCGGCACAATGCGGCCGGGGTTGACGATGTCGGCGAGCTTTTGCAGGCGGCTATCGGGCACATCGACGATACCCACGTTGGGGTCGATTGTGGCAAACGGGTAGTTGGCGGCAAGGCCGGTCTTTTTGGTAAGCGCGGTGAACAACGTCGACTTGCCCACGTTGGGCAGGCCCACGATACCGATGGAAAGGGACACGACAGCTCCTTTTGGTACAGGTACTTCAAACTGCATAAGTATAGCGCCGCCGCAGCATCCGGGCGAATCCGGACACCGCGGCGGCGCAAATGAAGCAGAGATGCGTGAGGTTCGAGACAGTAGTCCTTACTTAAGCTCGGGCCAGAAATCCTTGTTGGCCTCGATGAGCTCGTCCAGGATCTGCTTGGCAACGCTCGCCGAAGGAATGGTCTTGGAGAGCGTGAGTGCCTGCCAGAGCTTCTGGTAGCTGCCCTCGACCCAAGCCTGGACAACGAGCTTCTCGACGGAAACCTGCTGCTCCATGAGACCCTTCTGGAACTGCGGAATCGGGCCCTGGCAGATCTTCTCAAAGCCGTTGGAGCCGACGATGCAAGGCACCTCGACCATGGCCGTCGGGTCGAAGTTGGGCACAGCGCCATCGTTGGGGACGATCAACAGGAAGCGCTCGAGCGTGTTCTCGGCCAGTGCGCAGGCAAGGTCGACGATGTAGTTGGCATGTACATCTGGCTCAAAGCCGCCGTCCTTGGCAGTACCCTTGGCGATGATGTCGCGGCAAGCGCCAAAGACCTTCTTCTCACGGCCGTCCATAACCTCATTGGCGCGAGTGTAGTTGGGGTCAGACGTCTCGACGACATAGTCCGGGTACAGGTAATACTTGAGGTAGGTATTGGGAATCGTCTCGGGATCGACAGCATAGACATCCTTGGCCTTGCCGAAGGTGTGAATCCAGCTCTCCTCGACATGCTGCTCCTTACCGGCCTCGTGCTCGATGCCGTCCAGGTAGCCGTTCTTAGCCATGTGCTCCTTAATCTGCGGCATGAGGTCGTTGCCGTCCTTGTCGTAGATCTTGCTCCACCAACCAAAGTGGTTGAGGCCGTAGTAGCTATACTGCAGCTCGCGACGATCCTTGATGCCGCACATACGGCTCATCTTATCCATGAGGTCGATCGGCATGTCGCAGATGTTGATGATGCGGCTGTTGGGGCGCAGCACGCGGCAAGCCTCGGCGACGATGGCCGCGGGGTTGGAGTAGTTGAGCATCCAGGCGTTGGGACTGTACTTCTCCATGTAGTCGAGGATCTCGATGACGCCGCCGATGGAGCGCATGCCGTAGGCGATACCGCCGGCACCGCAGGTCTCTTGGCCAACGCAGCCGTACTTGAGAGGAATCTTCTCGTCGAGCTCACGCATAGCGTAGAGACCCACGCGGATGTGAGCAAGGACGAAGTCGGTCCCGGTGAATGCGGTCTCGGGGTCGGTGGTGTAGCTAAACTCAACCTCGGGGGCGTTCTCGTGGAAGTAGATCTCGCAGGCCTTGGCCACGGTCTCCTGGCGCTCGGCGTTGTTGTCGTAGAAGGTCACCTTGTTGACCGGGAAGCGGTCGCGCTCCTCAAGCAGCATCAGAGCGATGCCCGGGGTGAAGGTAGAGCCACCGCCGGCAATGGTCACGGCATAGTTTTTCTTGGACATGATGTCCTCCTCATTCTGGCCGCTTGCTCAATCCATCCCCGTACGCGGCCTGCACGGTTTGGAATTGTTACCTAGAAGTGGAGTTTTTATCTCTAGAATCGGCCTTGCGGTGCATACCGGCTCTGCAAGGCCGATTGTTTCGATGGACGATGGTTTACAGAAGACTCTCGAACTTCTCGCGAACCTGCGGGACGGTAAGGCCGATGATGACCTGGATTGACTGGCCTTGGACCACCAAGCCATGCGTACCGATTGCCTTGAAGGAAGCCTCGGGTGCAACGGCGCCCTTGTCCTTGACGTTAACGCGCAGACGGGTAGCGCAGTTAGTTACATCGATGACGTTGTCCGTGCCACCGAGTAGATCGAGAATGTTCTCGGCAAGCACCAAGCGCTCATCATCTTTACTCTGGGCGGCCGATTTGCCAGCAGCAGCACCGCCCTGCTTTTGCTTGTAGTCGGCCTTGGACTTGAGCTCGACCTCAACATCGTCATCCTCGCGACCGGGGGTCTTAAAGTCGAACTTGATGATCAAGAAACGGAAGACCACGACCCAAAGAGCGGTAAAGCACAGACCGACAAGGATGGAGATGGCGTACTGCAGACCGTGTGCGGCCCAAAGGGGCAGCCAGTCCCACGAGAGCATCGAGATGATTCCGCCGTCGAAGATGCCCACGACGCCAAGGAGGTTTTGAGCCATGCAGCCGAGCGCTCCGAGCACGCAGTGGACGACGAACAGGCCGGGCGCAATGAACAGGAAGGTGAAGTCAAGCGGCTCGGTAATACCGCAAAGCATAGCGGTAAGGGTGACGGGAATGAGCAGAGCCTTGACGCGCTGCTTGCGCTCGGGTTTGGCGGTCATATAAAACGCAATGGCGACGCCAAGCGAGCCGAAGACCTTAGTCCAACCAGGGCAGGTATAGGCAGCCCAGGGTGCGGCATCCTTAAGAGCAATGCTCGGATCGGCAGCCAGTTGGGGCAGGATGTTGGCCCAAGCAGCAAAGATGCCACCGTTGACCGCCGCGTTGTCGTAATAGAACGGCGTATAGATAAAGTGGTGCAGGCCTGTAGGGATCAGCACGCGCTCGAAGAAAGCAAAGACACCCACGCCAAACGTACCGGCGGAAAGGATGAATCCCTGGAAGGCGGAGATAGCAGCCTGGACATGCGGCCACACCAGGCAGGCGATAAGAGCGACCGGAACCATAACGAAGAAACCGATCATATAGATGAACACGGAGCCCGAGAACACGCCCAACCACTCAGGAAGTTCGGTGTCGAAGTACTTGTTGTGAAGCATCGTGGCGATACCAGAAATGATAAGCGCGCCCATGATGCCCATATCAAGCGTTTTGATGCTTGCGATAGTGGCAAGACCAGTACCGCTGCCCGCCTCGACAGAGTAGTCGACCCCAAAGACAGGGCCCCACTGCCCCAAGATTGTGCTTACAAAGTAGTTGAAGGTAAGGTAGATGGCCAAAGCCTCCATGCAGCAGCGAGCGTTCTGCTTGTTCGCGAGCGAGATTGGCAACGCTACGCAAAACAGCAACGGCATCTGGTTAAAGAGCGTCCAACCACCCTGGAGCAGCACATTCCAGCAATCAAACCAAAGATGGCCCGCAGTGGCCATCTCGCCAAAGATCGCCTCGGTGGTAAACAACGTACCCAGGCCGACGACGATTCCGGAAAATGCGAAAAGAATTGCAGGCGTGTACATTGCACCGCCGAAACGTTGTATCTTTTGCATCATGACGGGGAATCCCCCTCTCTTCATTCGGAGCGCTGCGGTTTTGGCTTCACTCGAGACCGCAGACGCGCCGTTTGCATGTACCTCGTGCAATAGGACGGGTGGGCCCGTGTCCCTGACTTCTTGCACTTCTTTTTTATCATATCACTTATCTAGACAAGTTAATACGGTTTCTATGTTCGGTCAGCGGTCGATAATTGACGGTGAACGGTTTATTTCAAATAATTTACCTGTTATTGCCTGTTTGTCGTAATTCTCTAAAACCAAAATATTTATCAACTTGTCTAGATATGCTTGTATAAGGATGTTTACATACCTATACTTCATTACAACATTCACCGCCACGTTAAGGAGTCACCATGAAAAGCGCGGTCTTCTATGGAAAGCACGACCTCAGAGTCGAGGAATCGGCAAAGCCGGCCGTGGGCAGGCGCGACGTTCTGATCAACGTCAAGGCTTGCGGCGTCTGCGGTACCGACGTTCATATCTATGAAGGCGACAAGGGTGCAGCCGACGTTACCCCGCCCACGATCCTTGGTCATGAGTTTGCGGGCGTTGTCGAGGCCGTGGGCAGCGACGTCGCTGGCTTTAAACCGGGCGATCGCGTGTGCATCGACCCAAACCATCCCTGCGGCTGCTGCGAACCCTGCCGCGACGGAATCAACCACTACTGCGAGCATATGACCGGTTACGGGACCACCGTTAACGGCGGCTTTGCCGAGTACTGCTCCGTCGATATGCAGCAAGTCTACAAGTTGGGCGATCACACCAGCTTTGAGCAGGGTGCTATGACCGAGCCCGTCGCCTGCTGCCTGCACGGCATCGATATGTGCAACATCAAGCCCGGCAGCACAGTTGTCGTTATCGGCGGTGGCATGATCGGTCTGCTCATGATGCAGCTTGCCAAAAACGCCGGCGCCACCAAGGTCGTCTTGCTCGAGCCCGTCGAGGGCAAGCGCGAGGTTGCGCTCAAACTCGGCGCCGATCTGGCAATTGATTCCATCCACGAGGACGTCCCAGCCCGCCTGAAGCAGGAGGGCGTCGGCAACGTCGATGTCGTTATCGAGTGTGTTGGCAAGCCCATCACCATCGAGCAGGCCATCCAGATCGCCGGCCACAAGGCTACGGTCATGATGTTCGGCCTCACCAAGCCCGATGAGACAATCACCGTCAAGCCCTTCGAGGTCTTCCAGAAGGAGCTTGTGCTCACCTCGTCCTACATCAACCCTTATACGCAGCGTCGCGCGCTCGAGCTCATCGACTCTGGCAGGCTCGACGTATCCTCGATGGTCGCCAAGGTGGCTTCCCTCGACGAACTCGGCGCCATCCTGTCAGACCCAGCTCTGCGTGCCATGGGTAAATATATAATCGACCCCAGCAAGTAAATCGATTGACACCTGCGCGGACGGCCCTCATCCGTCGTTCACGCACCCAGCTCTAGGAGACCGTCATGGCGCGAGCCATCTTCCAAACTATTTATGACAACGTGAAGCAGTCGATTGACGACGGCACATACGCCTATCAGAGTTATCTGCCTTCGGAGACTGAGCTCACGCAGCTGTTTGACTGTTCGCGCATGACGGTCCGTCGCGCCATCTCGATGCTTGCGGCAGATGGTTACGTGCTCCCCCAGCAAGGCAAAGGCATACGCGTCATTCGCAACATCAGTGACGAGAAGAGTCGTGGTGGCGGCGGACTCGAGACCTTTAAGGAAATCGCGGTCAACCGAGGCTTTGAGCTCAAGACTGTCACCACCGTCTTTGAGCTCCTCATCTGCAGCAAGGCGCTCTCCAAGATTACCGGGTTTCCCGAAGGCTGTGAGCTCACACGCGCCAAACGCATCCGTTATGCAGACGGACAAGCCGTGTGCTCCGACGACTCCTATTACCTAAGCTCACAGGTACCGGGGCTGACACCCGAGATTGTCAACGACTCGATCTATCGTTACCTCGAAGAAGACCTTGGCATTAAGATTGCCACGGGCAAACGCTATGTAACGATCGAGCATCCCACGCCCGAGGATACGCGCGTGCTCGATCTCGACGACTTTAACGCACTCGCCGTTATACGCGGACAGACCTACAACGCCGACGGTATCCTTATGGAATACACCGAGACCAAACAGGTCCCCGGGTTCTTTTTGCTCCATGAAACCGTGACGCGCAACGGTACCGGTCGAACCGGCCACCAAAGCAGCATGAACTAACCATTTATTAGTTGCGGTGGAATAGTTCCTAGAATGGCCAGCTTAAGGGCAAAACAGGAACTATTCCACCGCAACTTTTTTGGCCGGCGGGGCAGCACCTGTCCCACCGGCCATCATTTACGCTCTTTTAGCTAGTCCGCGAGCTTTTCCACCTGATCGAGCATCTTGTCGAGCTTGGCCTTTGCCTCGGCCTTGACCTTCTCGGCCTCCTCGTGGGCCTTGGCCTTTTGCGCAGCCTTTTCCTCGGCCTCGGGATCGACGACGACCAGGTTGGATGCATCATGCTCAACCAACTTAAGCGCATGCTCGGGACACACCTTGACGCAGGCCCCACAGCCTAGGCAATACGTGGACTCCAGTGCAAAGCGACCGCTTCCCACCAAATCGCAGGCAAACGTGGGGCATACATTGACGCACTCGCCGCACGACGTACACTTGTCAAAATCGCACTCCGGCGTGCTCACCTGCATGTTCTGGGCAAGCTCGGGGTGGTTTTGCAACGTTGAGAGCACCAGTTGGCGCCCGTGCGTGAGCGAACGGCGACGCTTAGTCGTCGTGGTGCCGCACATGGTGTTGAGCGTGCGCTCCAGCTGAGTAATCTGATGGCGATGGGCCTTGAGCTTTTGCGTCACCGAGGCCAGCGCCGCCGTCGCCGGATTGAGCTTGGTCACCGTCAGGCCCGTGGTGCGGGCAATCTTTTCCATGTACTCCTTGCGTTCGTACTCGCGAAGCTTATGGCACTTGAGGCTCTTGGGGTCGACCTCCAAGCCCATACCCGTGCCAGACCACTCCTCGGCCTTCGCAATCGCCTCGCCCAGAATGTCCTCACCGCCGGTGTTGCGGCATTTATCGCACACGCCCAACGGCAGGTACACACTCACGTTGGGATAGTCCGTCAGTACCGAGAACCAGGTCTCGGCCGTAATATCGCCCACGCAGGCAACGACGACCTCGTTTTCGCGCGGCATGCGCTTGAGGGCGCGCGTGCAGGTGACGTAGGCGGTCTCGTGGCTCGTAGCAGCAGAGACGATATCGTCATACAGGTTTTTGGGCGCCAGGCGCGGCGAGATGATCGCCTCGGTCGGACAGGCAGCGGCGCACAGGCCGCACTTGCGACAGGAGTCGAGGATCTCGATGGCGTCTTCCTCGACCTCGATAGCGTTGACCGGGCACACGTCCATGCACGCGGTGCAGTCGCTCTTTTCGTTTTTGCAGGTCAGGCACGGAATGGTGTTGCCGCGCGGACGCTCCTTGTAGTCGGCAGGATTCCACTGAGGCGCCGACGGATCGAGTGCATCGGTCACGCCACCAAGCGGGTTTTTAAGAAAGTCGAAACCCTTGCTGATCTCGATAATGTCATCAAACAGATCGTGTTCCTGCGCCATGCGCGGCCCCTCCCTGAGCAGTGCAAACAAGCAAGAGATAATGATACGCTATCGGCCCACGCCTCGGGCAAATTACACGCGGAGCATCTTTGCGGCAAATAGCCTATGCCTATCGCCGCCTCGATCGCACAAGGTCAATCAAGCGCCAAACTATGCCTCGCACATGAGCTGCACGAGCTTTTGTTTGGTCACCTTTGCCTGCTCGTTGGCCATATTACGCTCGTTTCTAAAGACCGCATTTGCAACACCCTGCAGATCGGCATCGGAAATCTCGCCAAGGCCCAGCTCCTCGAGCGTCGTCGGCAGACCGACGCGCTGGCAAAACTCGAGCACCTGATCAAGCTCGGGTGCACGCTCCAGGCGCAGCTGCACCACCAGGCCAAATGCCACGGCTTCACCATGCATGGCCTTGCACTCGGGCAGAATCGTCAGACCGTTGGCGATGGCATGCGCCAACGCCAAGCCACCGCTCTCAAAGCCGACGCCCGAGAGCAGAATATTGCACTCGATCAGGCGCTCAACTGCCGGCGATGTACGGCCCTTTTTGAGGTCGCGCTTGGCAGCGACGCCGCACTCCATGAGCGTATCGTAGCAGGCACGAGCCGCAACCAAGGCTAAGTGTCCTGGCGCGCCACCGTGCTCGTTGGCGCCGTGCGCCGCGGCGCACGAACGCGCCTCGAAGTACGTTGCCAGTGCGTCGCCCATGCCAGCGACCGTCATACGCAGCGGGGCTGCCGCGACCACGTTGGTATCGACCACGACCAGGTCTGGATTCTTCTCGAGCATCAGGTAGCGGTCGAACGACCCATCCTCGTGATACAGCACCGAAATCGCGCTGCACGGACCGTCCATCGAAGCCGCCGTGGGGCACACACACAACGGCAGCTCAGCATAAAACGCAACGGCCTTGGCGATATCGAGCATTTTGCCGCCGCCAATACCCACTACCATGTCGCAATACTCGGCCTGGGCTTCCTTAGCCATTTTTACAACGGCCTCTTCCGTACAAGGACCGTTATAGATCTTAAAGAACGGCTCGCTGAGATCTTCGTCCAGAAATCCATCGACGATCTGCTTGCACAGCCGATCCTCGGTACCCTGGTCAAACAAGACATAAGCAGCGCAGCCCAACCATGACAAATACCTGCCTTGACGCGACAGTTCGCCCGGCCCCTGAACATACCGGCCGGGACCGCCATAAACCATGGGAAGCGCCATACGAGAATCCGCCCTTCATTAAACAACGATTGGTGCAAAGTAACTTGCCCCCTGCACCAACTTGTGCATTGGAGACAGGCCACTTTGCACCATAGCAAAAAGGGGCAAAGTCATCTGCTGGCTTTGCCCCTTCCTTAGCTTGATTTACTCATCCATGAGATAGTAGTGGCCCAGCGCGTCGGCACCCAGGATGGCGTTTGCGACCATCTCGGGCGTCACCTCAAACGGCATGTTGCACATGGTGTCATCGGGTGCGCAGGCGGCCTCGGCAACAATCATGGCCCGCTCGCGCGTAAGCTCGGCAACGCCAAGTTCCTTCATCGTGACCGGCAGGCCCAGCTCAATGCAGAAGCCCAAAACTTCCTCGAGCTTCTCGGTCGGGGCATCCTCGAGTACCAGCTGGACGATGGTGCCAAAGGCGACCTTCTCGCCGTGATACATGCCGTGGCACTCGGGCAGCATCGTCAGGCCATTGTGGATAGCATGAGCAGCAGCAAGGCCCGAGCTCTCAAAGCCAATGCCCGAAAGCAGCGTATTGGCCTCAATGATGTGCTCGACGGCAGGCGTGAGCGCACCCTTCTCCAGTGCGACCTTGGCCTTGACGCCATCGGCCATAAGCGTCTCGTAGCAGAGCTTGGCGAGCGCCAGACCGGCCATGCCGCCCTTGCCGCCAGCGCAGGTGCCGCCGTCGGCATCGTGCGTCGCCTGAGCCTCGAAATAGGTTGCGAGCGCATCGCCCATGCCGGAAACCGTCAGGCGCACCGGGCTCGCCGCGATAACCGTCGTATCCATCAGGACAATATTGGGGTTTGCCTTAAGGAACAGGTACTTATCGAACTGGCCGTCGTCGGTGTAGAGCACCGAAAGCGCCGAGCACGGTGCATCGGTCGAGGCGATGGTGGGGCAAATAATAACCGGGGACTCCAGGTAATAGGCGACGGCCTTTGCGGTGTCGAGGATCTTGCCGCCACCGACGCCGACAATGATGTCGCAACCGTTGTCGCGCGCGAGCGCAACTAGACGATCGACCTCGCCCTTGGAGCACTCGCCGTTAAAGTCCTCAAACAGCAGCTCGGCCTTAGCCTCGGCAAAACCGCCCTCGATCTTGGTGCCGACGCGCTTCTTGCCCGAAGGCGTCACGATGACGAGGGCCTTAGCGCCGAGCGGCTCGACATAGGAGCCGAGCTTGGCCAGCTCGTCCGGACCCTGGATGTACTTGCTGGGGCTATTGAAAATTGCAGCCATAACTATCCCATTCTCTAAAAGAAAAAAGAAAGGGGCTCCGTACGGATACGTGCGGAGCCCCTCGTTACGATAACAAGAGTCGATTAGAAATCGATGTCGGTGTCGTAGTAGCAAGCCTTGAGGATCTTCTCGAAGTCGGCAGCCTTGGTCTCACGCGGGTTCTCCGGCGTGCAGGCGTCCTGCTCGGCGTTCGCGGCGATCTCGGGGAGCTTCGCGAGGAACTCCTCCTCGGAAACCATCTGCGGGTTCTCGGCGTCGACCTTCACGCCGCCATTCGCGTAATCCTTGATGGACTGCGGAATGTTGAGCTGGTCGTTGAGGTCGCGAATCTTCTGGACGAGCGCAGCGATGAGCTCCTCGTTGGTCTCGCCGGGAAGGTGCAGGATCTCCTTGGCCACGTAAGCGTAACGCTCGGCAGCACGGGGATCCTTGGAGTTCCACTGGATAACCTTGCCCAGGTACATAGCGTTTGCGGCACCATGGATGATGTGACCGTTCTCGAAGGCAGCACCGGTCTTGTGAGCCATGGAGTGAACGATGCCGAGCAGGCCCGAGGAGAAGGCGATACCGGCGATGCACTGAGCCTCGTGCATGTGCTGACGGGCCTCATGGTCGCCAGCATAGGACTTGGGCAGCC
This sequence comes from uncultured Collinsella sp., assembly GCA_902494545.1. Taxonomy (GTDB): domain Bacteria; phylum Actinomycetota; class Coriobacteriia; order Coriobacteriales; family Coriobacteriaceae; genus Collinsella. Next base: position 13,514 of record CABUTP010000004.1, read on the forward strand.
ACTCGACGATCTCGCGGATGCCGTGCAGAGCGTTGGCGTCGGTGAACATAGAGGCGCAGGTGGAAACGTAGGCCTCCATGCAGTGGGTCAGAGCATCCATGCCGGTGTGAGCGCACAGCTTGGCGGGCATGGTGTAGGTGAGCTCGGGGTCGACGATGGCGACATCAGGGGTGATGTTGAAGTCGGCCAGCGGGTACTTGATGCCCTTGGCGTAGTCGGTAATGACGGAGAAGGCAGTGACCTCGGTAGCGGTACCGGAGGTAGAGGAGATGGCGCAGAAGTGAGCCTTCTGACGCAGCTCGGGGAAGCTGAACGGCTGGATAATGTTATCGAAGGACTCCTCGGGATACTCGTAGAAGACCCACATGGCCTTAGCGGCATCGATGGGCGAGCCGCCGCCGATGGCGATAATCCAGTCGGGCTCGAACTCGCGCATGGCCTCGGCGCCCTTCATGACCGTCTCGATGGACGGATCGGACTCGACGCCCTCGAACAGCTTGACCTCGAAGCCACCTTCCTTAAGGTCGGCCTCAACGTCCTGCAGGAACCCGCCGCGGCGCATAGAGCTGCCGCCAGAAACGATGATGGCCTTCTTGCCCTTGAGGTTCTTCACCTCGTGGCGAGCGCCCTCACCAAAGTACAGATCGCGAGGATTGGTAAAACGTCCCATACTGTGCCTCCTAAACAAGCCCCTCTTAGACTTGCGTATATAACGGAGCACCCGATTGGCTCCGTTAGGACCGTTTTGCGCGTTGCCGGCGATGACAATGCGCGATGTCTAAACGTCTCAACGCTCAGACAAACATTATTTTACCGTTCTGGTTGGTCAGTTATTCACCTAAAGCCGACAATGATGAAACGTTTTTTCTATCCCTGAAGACCCTTGTGGGGCATTCATACTCCCAAGCTGGGCAAACGTTTTATCAAGGTTGACCACATATCCCGGGCAGGACTGTGCCCCTCCAAAATGCGCCCCGTTCGCCGCCAAAAATCGACCGTTTGCGGCACCGTGATACCACTCGGTCGTCCAAGGTGCCGACATTTGTGCGACATCCGTCTTCGTGGTGCAAAGGTGCATGTCCAAGTGCGGCACCCCCGGTGTGCCACATGCGGGTAAACTAGAACCTTATATAGAGACATTTGAACCCTAACCGCAGCAAAGGAGGCCCCATGGCATTCGATCCCATTCAAGAGGATTGCCATCGCCTCGTTCTTGAGGCCTTGCGCCGCGATAATATCCCACTCACCGACGCTGCCGCCGTAGAGCGCCTGATGGAACAATTCACCCGCAACCCCGCGCCGCTCATCGTGCACGACCGCGACCGCGCCGGGCACCTCATTGCCAAGGTGGTCGAGGCTGTCGACTACCGCATTCCCTTTATCCCTGACGATACCCAGGCAGAGCAAGAAGAGGCCACTGCCGAGAACATGCTTCGCGAGGCAACCGAGCTCGATCCGGCCAACTGGGACGCTCAGCGCATGCTGACCGCCCTCACCGCCAACTCCAACGAGGAGTACGTACAGTACTTGGTATCCAAGCGCGATGAAGTCGAGCATGATCTGGCGCTCAAGATCGCCTCGGCGCAGGACCCCTATGAGCGCGAGGCCGCAGGCGACCTTATGCGCCGTCCCTACCTGCGCTGGCTTGCCGCCCTTGCGTCGCGCGCCCTCATTAGCGGCCGCTATCGCCTGTCGCTCGAAGCCGCAAACCGCAGCCTGGACTTTGCCCCCAACGATCCTGCCGGCGTCCGTCACACCGCGATGCTCGCCATGGCAAAGCTCGAATACCCTGCCGAGGAGCTCAAACGTTTTCGTTCCGCCCACTCCGTCCCCTATCTTGCCAACACGCCGCTGCGCCGTCGTCCCAAGGACGCGGAGCGCGACTTGGACCCGTGGACGCTCATCGCGCTGATGAGCGCTGCCTGGCGCGAGCTGGACTACGAGGGTGCCGAGCGCTACTTGCGCATCCTGGTGCGCTCATGCCCGCACGCGGCCGAAGCACTCTACTTCCAAACCGAGTTTCCCGATGGCGTCTATGCCCGCGTCAACGTGGGCGTGGGCTCCACCGACGAGCTTGTCCTTGCGCTGTCCGAGGCGACGCCGGTACTGCAGGAGGGCCTGGGCGCCCCCGACAACGCCAGCTTTGCCGCCTGGGTCGCCACCAACGATATCGTGCGTTCCCAGATCGACGAGCGCATCCTGCGGGCGGCCGAGCAGGGCTTGCCGTTTAAGGGAGGAGACCTCTAATGGATCCGAGCGTCTACATCCCCGCCTACCTGGAGCGCGCCTACGTTGCGTCGCACCCCGAGCTCACCGATGCAGCACGCGAGCTTGTCCATAACGACGTGAGCGTCAACCCTCATAAGTATGCGCAGACCGAGCATGCCCAGGCGCTGCTGTCCTATGCCGGCGTCCACCGTCACCTGCTCGACGAGCTCCATCGCATCGAAGACATGGGCAGCGACGAGGAGTTTGAACAGACGCGCAACCGCCTGTTCGACGACATGCGCGACGAGCTGCTCAAGATTGTTCGCGTCGACGCGCTGGCCGTCGATGCCCAGCTGCTCGCCATCATTTTGGCGGACACGCCCGTCGATGCCTGTCTGGGCGATCTGATGAAACTCGAGGCGACCACGGCCGATTACCTGCGGCAAAGCGTGCCCGGGTTCGACATGGAGGCCCCGCACTACTGGGCCAACAAGGTTTTGACGGACGGCGTGACGGCGGCCGATCTCACCGTAAGCGAGCCGGCTCTTATCGGGTGGCTCCACACGCTCGAGGCCATCTCGCAGCTGTGCATGGCGAGCGCTCGCTACCGTGCTGCTGCCAACTACGCCCGCCGCGTCCTTAAGGCGGAAGGCTATCCCACCCGAGCTGCAGGCACCGTGCTACTCGCCCTCGCTCGCCTAGAAGACGAGGACGGCTTTTTTGCCCTGGCCCACCAGCTCGAGGAGCAGATGGGGGCCGATACCCTCGAGAACTCCCCCTGGTACCTGCTCGCCCGCACGATCTTGCTGTTCAAAACGAACAAGATGCGCCCGGCGACACGCGCGCTGCGTGAGTTTGCCAACCGCTGCGAGGGCGGCGCGTTCTTTTTGCTGAACCCCATGTATCAGACGCCGTACCTTCCCTGCCGGCCCGAACCGCACGACCCCTGGGACCTTTCGCATCAGGCAGTTTGGGAGGCCGACGGCATCATCTCGGATACTCCCGACTTTGCCCCCTGGGCCAGCGCTTGCGAAGGCGTATCGCAGCTTGCCCAGGAATTTGCGCGCCGCTACGGCTTTTAACGGCACAAACGTCACGACCATGTCATTCACGTTAGGAACGGCTTCATGAACTTCCGCTCATCTCTCGCCTGCACCTCGAGCGATATCGCCCGCTGGGGGCTGCGCTCCGTCCTTAAGCGCCAGGGCGGCGTACTCCCCGGCCGCATCGCCATGAAGATCGACCCCGAGCTGCTAAGCGACCTCGCGGGCCTTGTCGACCGCAGCGTGGTGATCACCGGCACCAACGGCAAGACCACCACCTCCAACCTCATCGCCGATGCCGTTGCCGCCAGCGGCGCCACCGTGGTATGCAACCGCGCCGGCAACAACATGGAGCCAGGCGTGGTGGGCGCGTTGCTCGAGGCGCGCGGCAACCTTAAGCGAACCGCCAGCAGCAAGCGCGTAGGCGTCTTTGAGTGCGACGAGCTCTACACGGTGCGCGTCCTGCCCAAGCTCAAGCCGACCTACTTTGTGCTGCTCAACCTGTTCCGCGACCAGCTGGACCGCTACGGTGAGATCGACCACACCCAGGACGTCATCGCCCACGCGCTGGAGCTTTCGCCGACAACGACGCTCATCTATAACGCCGACGACCCGCTGTGTGCCGCGATCGCCGCGCGCGTTCCCAATGCAAGCATCGCCTTTGGCATCGACGGCGCCACCGACACCGAGTCTGACCGCATTAGCGACTCGCGCTTTTGCTCGCAGTGCAACACCCCGTTGGAGTACGACTACGTGCAATACGGCCAGCTCGGCGCCTACCATTGCCCCTCGTGCGGTTGGGCACGCCCTTCGCTTGTCCGTCGCGTGACGGGCGTGGAGCTCGGCTGCGACGGCTACGGCTTTGACCTGGTCTTTGGATCTGCGTCCGACGCGGCTGCCGTACACATCGCCACGCGCTACAACGGCCTGTACATGGTCTACAACGTTGCCGCCGCATTCTTTGCCGCACATGAGTTGGGCGTGGATACGGCGCACCTGCAGCCCACGCTCGATGCCTATGTGCCCGCCGGCGGACGCATGGGGCGCTGGGATATCGCCGGCCGCACCGTCGAGGCCAACCTGGCCAAAAATCCCGTAGGCTTCGATCGCCAGATTCAGTCCATTAAAACGGCAGGCGGCAGGCTCTGCGCCTTCTTCCTGAACGACAACGACGCCGACGGCCACGATGTCTCGTGGATCTACGACGTCGACTTCGAGCGCATCGCCGATACCCCAGGGCTTGTCGCCTTTGCCGGCGGTACGCGTGCACACGATATGCAGGTACGCCTCAAGTACGCCGGCATCGATGCCGCGATTATCTCGGACGTCGCGCAGGCAATTGGCGCCGTGGCAGACGAGGCCGCCGATGACACCTTCTACGCAGTCGCCAACTACACGGCCTTCCCGCCGCTGGTCAAGGAGCTCGACGGACTGAAGGACGCCACCGCCGACGCTGTTTCCGAGCGCGCCGTAGCCCGTGCCGACGGCAGCGCTCTTCCTGTCGGCATCGCACCAGTCGAGCTTTCGCGCCCGCTGCGCATCGTCTACCTGTATCCCGATGCTCTCAACCTCTATGGCGACGGCGGCAACGTCATCGCCCTCGAGCGCCGCTGCGCTTGGCGCGGCATTCCCGCGCGCGTGGACGAGGTCCGCATGGGCGAGACGCTCGATCTCACCGACGCCGACATCGTCATGATGGGCGGTGGCTCCGACCGCGATCAGCTAGCCGTGGCACACGAGCTGCTCGCTCAAAAAGACAAGGTCGCGGCCTATGTTGAGGACGGTGGCACACTGCTTGCCATCTGTGGCAGTTATCAGCTGCTCGGCCGTTCGTACTATATGGGCGAGGATCGCATCGAGGGCCTGGGCGTCGTTGCCGCCGAAACCGTGCGCGGCTCCGATCGCCTGATCGGCAACGTCGCCGTCAAGACCGACCTGGCACCCGAGCCCTTTGTGGGATTTGAGAACCACGGCGGCCGCACCCTGCTCGATGCAGAGGCCACGCCGCTCGGAACGTCCGTCGTCACGGGTACCGGCAACAACGGCGACGACGGCTTCGAGGGTCTGATCTACAAGGGCGTCATCGGCACGTACCTGCATGGCCCGGCGCTGCCCAAGAACCCCGAGCTTGCCGACTGGCTCATCGCCCACGCCCTCGAGCGCCGCGGCGATGCGCAGGCCACAGCCCTGCTGCCGCTCAAGCCCCTCGACGACACCTACGAGCACGCCGCCCACGACGCCGTCATGAAGCTCCTCCCCTAACGCCCCACCACCACAAAGGGGACAGGCACCTTTGTGGTGGTTTTCCAGTTTGCCAACGATATGTGAACGGCTAAAAAAGTCTGCTATACTCTTTCCCGCTGTCCCCATCGTCTAGCGGCCAAGGACGCCACCCTTTCAAGGTGGATATCGCGGGTTCGAATCCCGCTGGGGGCACCATTTGAAACGAGAAGCCCGTTACCCCCGCGGTGACGGGCTTTTTTCTACCCCAACGCCGGGATTCGAACCCGACAGGGTGCGAATCCCGGCATCATCGCAAGGCCTGTGGGCAAAAAATAGCAAATATGAGTACTGTTACTATTTTAGTAACAGCAATTTCATGCCTTCAGAAGACGATTAAGACGTCAGGCGTCCTACGGCGGAAGAATTGCAGACGTTTATCGGCTAAGTACTTGGACATATGTTGCGTAACACTGCATATTTTGCAAATAAATAATGCTACAGGACTTGTGACAGTACTCATATTTGACGTTTTTTGCCCACAACCCTTTATACCTAGGCATATCGGCGGCAAAACGGGCTTCAAAGCGTCCTTCGCAAACAAAAACCGGGGCCCGCATGATGCGGACCCCGGCTCAATACCGTGACGATATGTCAGTTACGCTCTACACGTAGAACAGAATGTCGTCGTAGGTCGGGACCGGCCAGTAGTCGGCGGCCACGATCTCCTCCATGGCATCCACGGCGGCACGCAGCGTATCCATAGCGGGAACGACCTCGTGTGCATACACGTTGGCCTGCTTCTGACCATCGAGAGCCTCGGCCTTCTGATGCACGGCGTCGAGCGCCTTGATAGAGTCGTTGATGGCGGTGATGCCGTTGCAGAGCCTGTTGAGCGTGTTCTGCTCGCACTGCATGGCGGCCTCAGCACCGGCGGCACGAATAGTCTCAAGGCCCTTAGCGACCTTGGTGGCGTAGGCGGTAATGACCGGGCGATAGGTACGACGCGCCTCGCGAACCATCGTGGTGGCCTCGATGTTCATGAGCTTGTTGTACTTCTCGAGCTTACAGTCGTAACGGCACTGGGCCTCGGCCTTAGTCAGGACGCCCGTCTCCTCAAAGAGCGCGATAGCCTTATCGGAAACAAAGGCGGGCAGGGCGTCGGCCGTGGTCTTGTTGTTGGCAAGGCCGCGCTTCTCGGCCTCAATGGGCCACTCGTCGGAGTAACCGTCGCCGGAGAACAGGATGCGCTGGTGATCGGTCAGCACCTTCTTGCAGTACTCGAGCGCGGCGTCCTGGAACTTATCCTCGGGCGTACCCTCGAGTGCGTCGGCGAAGGACTTGAGCGACTTGGCCACGGCGGCATCGAGCACCAGGTTGGAGTCGGAGACGTTCTGCTCGGAGCCGCAGGCACGGAACTCGAACTTGTTGCCGGTGAAGGCGAACGGGGAGGTGCGGTTGCGGTCGGTGTTGTCCTGCATCAGCTTGGGCAGGGTATCGGCGCCCAGGTCAAGCACGCCGCGCGTGGCATGGACGGAAGCCTTGCCATCGATGATCTTCTCGACGACCTCGGTAAGCTGGTCGCCCAGGAAGATGGACATAATCGCCGGAGGAGCCTCGTTGGCGCCCAGACGATGATCGTTGCCGGCCGAGGCAACGGAGGCACGCAAGAGCTCCTGATAGTTATCGACGGCCTCGATCACCGCGGTGAGGAAGACGATGAACTGCAGGTTGTCGAGCGGGGTGTCGCCCGGATCGAGCAGGTTCTCGGACTCGGTGCCAAGCGACCAGTTGTTGTGCTTGCCCGAACCATTGATGCCCTCAAAGGGCTTCTCGTGCAGCAGGCAGACCAAGTCGTGGCGGGAGGCGATGAGCTTCATCTTCTCCATCATGACCAGATTCTGGTCGATGGCCTCGTTGACCTCGCCATAGACAGGGGCGAGCTCATGCTGGCAGGGAGCGACCTCGTTGTGCTTGGTCTTGGCGGGAATGCCAAGCGCCCACAGCTCATCGTCCAGGTCCTTCATATAGGCCGAGACGGTGGGGCGGATAGCGCCAAAGTAGTGCTCCTCGAGCTCCTGGCCCTTGCAGGGAGCAGCGCCAAAGAGGGTGCGGCCGGTGATGACCAGGTCC
>CABUTP010000005.1 GCA_902494545.1 uncultured Collinsella sp.
ATGACGCGCGTTCGTACTCGGACAAGTTGTTCCAAAAGATGAGCCAGGTGATTTTGGATCTGGGCGAGACCGAGAGCTGCATTATCGAAGGCCGCCTGTCCGATTACCTGTTGCGTAACAACCCCAATCACATTGCCGTATTGGTGACCGCTCCCTTTGAGGACCGCGTCGAGATTGTGCGCAAGAAGCGTGGCCTTAACAAAAAGAAGGGCGCCAAGCTGGTCAAGCAGCAGCAGAAGGCGCGCGAGGCGTTCTATAAGCGCTACAGCGCCGGAAAGTGGAAGATGACGAGCGGTAAAGACATCGTCGTCAACCGTGCTAAGCTGGGCCGCGAGGGCTGTAAAGACGTCATCGCCGCCGCCTACCGCTACAAAGTGGCCCAGCTCGAAGGCTAACCGATCAAAAACCACCACAAAGGGGACAGTGCATCTTTGTGGTGGTTTTTGTTTTAGGTAGAGAAAGTCAACTGGTTCTGCCGGGGCCGATCGCTCAAAGAACTCAAGGATGCTCAAAAAGCTCAAAGATACTCAAATAAATTATAGATAGTAGGGGCATAATTAAGTTATATGAGTTAAAGGGAGGCTTTATGGCGGCACCGACGGCGTACAGGCAGGCAAATCCATTCACGCCGATGTTCGGACGTGTACCGGCGTATATGGCCGGCCGTGAGCAAATCATCGATGATATGGTGCTGGCGTTTGAAAATGACGACTCCGATCCCAATCTTTGCTCGGTTTTCTATGGTGCGCGTGGTACAGGTAAAACGGCGCTTTTGGCATATCTGTCGTACCGCGCCCAGCAAGAGGGCTGGATTACAGCGAATGTGACGGCCTCGGAGGGGATGCTCGAAGACATTTTGCAGCGCCTCAACGAATCAGCCGCCCATCTGATCGAAAAGCCCGCTTCTAGGCGTGTGAACAGTGTCGGCATTGCCCCCGTAGGAAGCATGAGCTGGGAAAACATCGATGTTGAATTTGAGGGCGCTAACTGGCGTACTAAGATGAACGCTTTGTTTGCTCAGCTTGAAGCGACTGACACCGGGGTGCTTATCGCCGTTGACGAAGTGGATGCATCGTTTGCGCAAATGACGGAGCTTGTTACTACCTACCAGCACTTTGTAAGCGAGAATAAAAAGGTAGCTTTGCTTATGGCGGGGCTGCCGTTTCGCGTGCTGGCGCTGCTGACGGGGAAATCGACATCGTTTCTTCGTCGCGCGGCTCAACATTCGCTGGGATCAATTTCACCGACTGAGGTAAAAGAAGCGTTTCGACTAACGATTGAGGACGGTGGCAAGACGATTTCTGATGAGGCGATCGACCTCGCTGCCAAGGCGATCGATGGCTTTCCATTTATGTTCCAGTTGGTGGGGTATCGGGCATGGAATGCTTCGCGCCAAGCCTCCGAGGTTTCTATTGAGGATGTCGAACGAGGCGCGAAACTTGCGCAAGAGGAGCTGGAATCGCGAGTTTTCGCTTCAACAGCGGCGGAACTTTCACGAGGGGACCTTGAATTTCTTCGTGCAATGAATCCGGTTGGGACGACGACCAGGCAAGAGCTGGCAGCGAGGCTTAAGAAGAGTTCCGGTTCGATTTCAACGTATAAAAAGCGTCTGGTAGAGGCTGGGGTAATTGAAGAGCCTCTACAAGGACGTTTTGAGTTTGCATTGCCAGGCTTTGGCCGATATGTCGCATCGCTTTACTAGAGGGTCGTTGCTGCGAAGGATCGCTTCGTGTCCCTTTACTGTCTCGATCTGTAACAATAAGCCTGCTTTTAGGGGCCTATCTGTTACAGACTGAGACAAACTGGCAGAGTGGCCTTCTGCTCCGTTCAAACCACCGCAAAGGGGGCCTTTGTGGTGGTTTTTGTTTTAGGCAGAAGGGAAGGCTTTGGCGAGACCGGCGCGCGTCTGCGTGTCGGTCTTTTGGTAGATAGAGCTCAGGTGGCGCTGTACCATGCGCATCGAGATGCCGAGTTCCTCGGCGACCTGCTTGAGCGGGCGTTCATCCTGGGTCACGGCTATGAGCACGTCGACTTCGCGCGGGGTGAGAGCGTGGTCGGCGATGAAGGCCTGACGTTGCTCTTCGATGGTGGGGGCGGCGAGTGCTTCCTTTGCCAGTTGCTCGCGCTCGCGCTCCTGCTCGGTTTGGGGCAGGCGAAACAGGCCGGCTGCCACGAATGCCGCGCAGGCGGCGACGAGCAAAACGAGCGCGCCGATCATAATGAGGGCAACGTTGTCCGAGGTTACGAGAGCAAGCGAGATGCCCGATGTAGTGAATGCGCATACATTGTTGGCGGCGCGTCCCATGCCGGCCCAGAGGGCGGGCGCATGCATGCGCGGTGCCAGCTGTGTAAAGGTGGCGGTAAAGAACGTGACAAAAAAGCCCGAACTCAGATAAAAGACGACAAGGCCCAGGTTGGGATCGGCGCCGGCCTCCACGGCCAGGATGGAAATGGTCGAGAGCACGGCGATGCCGAGCATGACAAGTCCCATGTAGCGGCGCTCGGCAAGGTCAAAGATAAGACCGGCGGCAAGGCCGCTTGCCGCCAAAAAGAGGCGCGGCCAGGTTTGCACGGCAATGGTGCCGTGGGCGTTGGAGAGTGCGACCACGTTGTCGAGGGTCGAGAACAAGCAGGCGAGAATCATGACGAGCGCGATGCTCCAGCATGCCTGTTTGGCGAGGGCATGAGAGGGCTCAATAAAGGGATTGATGGCGGAGTTGGAGCTCTCGGCGGCCTTTTGGGGAACGACGCTGAGGGCGGAGATGGCGATAGTCGCTGCGCCAAGGACGATGAGCTCTGCGATACCGCCGCAATTGAGCAGGTTGATGGCGAACTGTATCAGGATGCCCGCGGCATAGGCCGCTCCTGCGCCAGTGGCGAGCTTGGGATCATCCTGGAATGCCAACGAAAAGGCGTGGTGCGCTGCGGCACCCAACAGGCCGAGTCCAAAGAACCCCACGCAGCCCAGAATTTCGAGCACAAGCGGGGCCGTAGGGAACTGAATTTGGGTCAGGCCCACGATGACGATAGGGACGGCGGCGGCGTTGACGGCTGCCAGCGAGTGGCCTTTGCGCTGTGCGAGCCCGAGCAGCGGCGCATATCCGATAAAGCCGATCACGCTGGCGCCGAGGATGAAGCCCTGCGCAATCACAACACGCTCGGCACCGGTGAGCAGCCCGACATTAATGTCGAATCGAAACTCGCCGGCAAGAAAGACAAAGGTAAAGAGCGCAAGTGCCAAAAGCGCGTTGATTTTAGGCTTACTCAGATTCAAGGACGGTCCTTTGGATGGACGGAATGGGCGTGACCTCGATTGTAGCGTCCCTGGGACGAGCGTGGCGGTAACGAAATCAATTCGAATTAAACCGCAGGTAGTCATAGGGGTTCGCATCTACGAACCTAGGCACATGGGATTGCTTGACGCATGGTGAGACTAGGAAAACCACCACAAAGGGGACAGGCACCTTTGTGGTGGTATGGTCCATCGACCGAGGGAGGCACCTATGAACGGAAGTCATTTTGCCAAACAAACGCAGCGCGAGCGCACTTGCTCGCTGGTTCACGGTTCGTGGAAACGGGCGGGTGCCAGGCTGGCGTGCGCCGGCGCGTGTGCGCTCATGGTCGGTCAGCTGCTACTGCCGAGTGTTGCCTTGGCAGCCGATTGGATCAACGTGGGCGGCACGCAGTACAACGCGGGCGCTGCCGTCAGCGACGATGCGGGCACGTGGTCTTGGAACGGTGCCGACGACATGCAGCTCAACGGCTATAACGGCGGCGGCATCAGCGCCGAGGGTAATCTCAATATCGGCGTGACCAACACCAACACCGTTACGGCCGATGCTGGCCAGAGCGCCATCGAGGTCTCGGGCGGCAACCTTGCCATAACGGGCGGCGGCACGCTCAACGCGACGGGCCAGACCGACGTCATCACGGCGGCGGGTGACGGTATTATTGGCGGAGATGTGACCATCGACGGCACCACGGTCAACGTGACGGCGACGGGTACGGATGCGAATGGCGAGGAGTGCGAGAACGCCGAGGCCATAACTACGTTTGGTGGCGACGTGACCATTAAAAACGGCGCGACTGTCGATGTAAAGGCGGGACGTGCGACGGAGTCCGGCGACGGGTACTACGGTTACGTGACGGGCATCTATGCCACTAACGGCGCACCCAGGGGAGATGGCGAGTTTACATGGGAGCATGACGGACAGAGCAACAAGGGCGGTCGCGTGTCAATTGGCTCTGGCTCAAAGGTGACGGTCAAGGCCGAATCCACCCTGGAATCTCAGGGAATTGTGTCCCGTGTCAACAACGGCGTCGCGCGTGTCGAGATTGCAGGCGATTCGCTCGTGACCGCGATTGCCGACGCTTCGGGCGGCAACTGGGGTGCCGTGGGTATCGAGGCGGCCGGAATGGGCGACGATGCCACTGCCGATATCATCATCGATGGAAAGAACACGTTTGTGACCGCGATCGCCAGCGCCTCGAAAGATCGGTATTCTAATGACACGTACGGCCTGCATACCAGCTCGGGGAGTGCGATCGAGGGCGGAAGCATCCAAATTAAAAACGGCTCCGTTGTTGCCCAGGGCAGCGATGGAGCGATCGTTGCCGACAACTTCACGACCGCCAACGGCCCCGCTGGCATGATCGTTATCGGCGAGGGAGGGAAGATCGTGCTTCCCGTCAACGGCGTGGTGCGTGACTACCAAAAGCTGGGTGCCCGTCCCATGGCGCTGGGCAACCGATTTGAATATTCTGATTTTTGGGGACAGACGATTGGTGAGCCCGGCGAAGGCGTTTTGAGGGCCGATCGCGATGCGGACAAGATCGCCAAGGTCGCGCATATCGTATTCGACGGAGGTGCTACGCCTGCTCCCGATCCGGCACCGACTCCCAAGCCGCAGCCGGGAGGCGAGGGCTCGACGGGCACGACAGGGGCGACGACCCAAACTTCGACACAGACTGGTTCGGCCGTGAATGTAAAGCCTGCTGCCGCCAAGGTATCCGTCACGGCTTCGAAGGCGACGGCCTCTACTCTCGCGGCCACGGGCGATAGCGCCGCGTTGAGTGTTGCCGCCATGAGCGTCGCTGGTGCCACGGTTGCAGCCGCCGGCATCGCCGCCGCGCGTCGTCGCGAGGAATAGCAATTTTGCCTAGGGCATGCAGGGCATAAAACCTCGGTGCGCTTGATTGAGCCGCCGCGCAGGGATTTGCGTCCCCGCGTGGCGGCTTTTGCGTTTGCGCAGGTAGGGACGCGGGTTCGCATGTACGAACCTAGGCGTGGCTCCCGGTTTGCCGCACTGTGATGTCATGGAAACAAACCTCGATTAAGGAGGACGACATGCAAGGACAACATTTTGCCAAGCAGACGCAGCGCGAGCGCGCTTGCTCGCTCGTTCACGGTACTTGGCGTTGCGCGGGTGTGAGGGTCGCCAGCGTCGGTGCGTGCGCGCTCATGGTCGGCCAGCTGTTACTGCCGAGTGTGGCGCTTGCGACCGAATGTGCGGATTCTGCTGCTACGACGGGTGAGGTCGCTGCGGCTCCTGCGGCGCCGGCGGCTACGGTGGATGCGAATGCGGCGACAACACCGACAATCGAGGCTGCTCCGGCAACTCAGAACGAGGCCGATACTCAGCAGGTATCTTTGGCTGACACCGTCGAAGGGGCTGGCGATACAATGCCCGTCGAGCAAAACGCTTCCGCCGACAACGCTGCCATGCCGGCAGACAGCGTCATTATGCCCTGCGGTGTGACCGACGTGACGGGTGGGGGTGGCGTAACAATCGACACGAACGTCGAATCCTACTACAGGGAATGCGAGCTTCCACCCGAGATTTCTCTTACCGGAGGCGGTAGTTTCTCATGGGATTTTGGGTCGGTCCCAGATGAGGTGGCGGATAAGCTATCAACCGCATCCGAAACTAAATATTACAAGGCCGATGCCGCTACTGGCACGCTTGTTGAAGTCGCCGATCAGTCTCAATCGAACGTGACGATTTCCATTGCGCCATATGAAGGGCAGATGCGCGCGACGCTGACCCTGACGGGTGGCGACTTTGTAGACGGAAACTATGCACTCATCCGCAACGAGGATGTGCCGTTTGCTTCAACGTTGAAGTTCGACGGCACCGACTATAATGACGACATCCTCATCGGCAATCCTGATAGCACCTCCGATAAACCAGCGCAAATCGTTGTCCATGAAACAAGGACCGATTACTACCTGCACTACAACTTCAACACCGTGGTAAGGCTAGCTGCTCATGGACAGGCAATCAATAGCGTTGATTTGGGATCAGGATATATCGGCTATCGCGCTGGGGATACTCCTGCTCCAACCACTCATGTACCATACGCAGATTACGACAAGTATGAAATTGCTTACGAGTGCTGGGAGGAGATGGACAACAGCGATCCCACAGATCTTCATCCCGTCGCTTTCTGGTATTCCGACGAGGACATGTACACACCGGGCATGAAGCGAATCGACAAGTTCGAAGAAGGCAAGCACTACATGCATTCTGTCATGCTACGCCAAAAGAACGGGTATGAGTTTGCCAACGGCTGCACTGTGGCAATCAATGGCGAGCCACTTAACGCCATGAGTGTTCAGAAAGTCGAAGGCGGTCTGTTCCTTGCGCCGACCACATCATTTACCTGCGAAAAGGCTCTTGTGTGGCAAGCAATCGACACGGTCGAGATCAATGGCGCCACCGTCACGTTCAAAGACGGCGATAAGCCGGTGTTCACGGGCGCTACGTCCGACGACACTCGTTATTGGTATCAGTGTGAGTTCTGGAATTCTGAGGATGGCGCTGGAGTGAACTCGGCATGGTTCTGGGATCAAAATATCGAGAACCACATTGATACGTTTGAGGCTGGGAAGACCTACAGCTACGGTTTCTATCTCAAGTCGCATGAGGGTTTCTACTTTACTCGTGACACTAGGGTCACAATTAACGGCAAGACTTATGGCTACTGGTGGAACGAATCCGATGCGGAGAATCTCGATAGAGACGGTAAGACGACCACCATGTGGGTCTATACCAATCTTACGATGACGCCTGAAGCAATGCCGACGCCGACGCCGGACCCCAAGCCGACGCCCGAGCCCGAGACCAAGCCCGAGACCAAGCCGGGTCAGGCGCCAACGACCGCCACGATTACTACGACCGTCTCGACCACCAAGACTCCGGCCGTTAAGCCCGCTGCCAAGACCAGCGATGCCACCCTCGCCGCAACGGGTGACAGCACCGGACTTGTCGCCGCGGCCATGAGCCTCGCCGGCGCCATCGCAGCAGCCATCGGCATCGCCTCAAAGCGCCGCGAGAACTAGGTTTCGGCGGAGGCCCTCGTTTCCACCTCAGCAAGATCTCAATCTGTAACACCTAGCCAGCAGAAACGGCTCTATCTGTTACAGATTGAGATGAACCGAATGGCCGCCAATCTAATGTCTCGATCTGTAACACCAGGCGGGGAATTTGACCTCTAACTGTTACAGATCGAGACAAACCGGCCGGCTAAGTCCAAAACCACCACAAAGATGCCTGTCTCCTTTGTGGTGGTTTGCGCAGGTAGAACGGTAGGTTCGTATATATGAACCTACCGTTCGCTTTGTTTTTGGGCAACGATTACGCTGGATGACTTTTGGTTTGCAGGAAAGGAACGACCATGAGGTGGACTACTGTTCGAGCGCTTTGCCGCCGCCTGACCGTTGCCGCGGTGACCCTCACCATGGTGACGGGCTCGTTGCCCGCGGGCGCGTTTGCCGAGACCCTCACCACCGACGGCACTTTTGTGCAGACGGATAACGGCCAAGCAGCCGACGCCGCTCCCGCCGATTCGGCTGACGCCCAAACGTCAGACTCTGCTTCCGCCGACCCCGCGCCCGATGCCGGCGCTGCCGACCCCACGGTGCTCGATACCGGTGACACCCCTACGCCCCCGGCCTCCGAGATTGCATCGGCGGCGGGCCTGACGGGCGCCGGGCAGACCGAGAGCACACCTGCGGGTACGCTTGCCACCGATCTTGTCGAGGGCAAGGAGCTCGCCGAACAGCAGAAGCAGGAGGAGACCGCCGAAGCCGAAGCAACCTGGAATGAGGATCTTGGGCTCTGGATGACCTCGAAGGGCGCCACGGGCGTAAAGGACGAATACGACGATGGCTACGTGGCCGGCGAGCAGACCCCCGCGCAGTACTACTTCTCGATTGATAGCCTCACCAACGAAATTTCTATCGAGTATGGCGACGCGGGCATTACCACGTTGGAGGTGCCCTCGACCATCGACGACAAAAATGTCGTAAGCCTTACGGGTATGGGAAGCGCTGCGCTCACATCGATCACCTTCGCCCCTAATTCGCATGTCCGCTCGGTTGGAGGCTTGGGCGGCAGCAGCATCAAAGAGATCGCACTGCCCGATTCGGTCGAGGAGCTCAAGAGCTATGCATTCTACAAAAGCAAGACGCTCCAAACGGTAACCTGGCCCAACAACGCGGCCTTTACCACGATTCCCG
The DNA here is from genome assembly GCA_902494545.1 of uncultured Collinsella sp. Taxonomy (GTDB): domain Bacteria; phylum Actinomycetota; class Coriobacteriia; order Coriobacteriales; family Coriobacteriaceae; genus Collinsella. The sequence goes on from CABUTP010000005.1 coordinate 8,522, forward strand.
AGCAGGCCTTTAAGGAATGTGAACAACTTGACGACAAGGTGGTGGCAACGCTGCCGCCTTCGGTCAAAACTATCGACTATCTTGCATTCGCCTATTGCGGCGTGCCACAGTTCTATGTCTCGGACACAACAGTGCTCACCTTTACGCAGATCAATGTGCCGGGCACGGTGGAGCGGATTGAGCGCAATGCCTTTGACGGGTGCTCGCATGTGTCGTCGGTGACGATCGGCGACGGCGTTAAATATATCGGAGCGCACGCGTTCGCCTCTCTTGATCCTGCGATTGCCGGCAAAGAGATTGTGCTACCCAAAAGCGTGGAAATGATAGAGTGGGGAGCTTTTGAGAACACGAGATACGGAAACGAGACGAACCATAATGCCGTTGCCCTGCGCGTGATGAACCCCGATCTTCAGTTTGGTGAGGCGGGCTATCCGGGCGACTATAATGAGCGCGTGACAATCGATGGCGTAACGTATGCGATTCCCTTTAGTGAAGGCCAGACCATCTATGCCTATGCGACCGATTCGGCTGGCAACCCCTCGATGGTCAAAAAGCTTGCCGATGCCGTGGCCGATCGCAAGGACTCCGTCGATTCCTCGAAGCCTGCCTACACGTTTGAGTGGATGGGCGAGGCGGCCCAGGTGACGGGCAAACTTCCCCAGGGCGCGGCGGCCGTGCTCGTGCAGGCGGGGCAGTCCACGCCGCTGGCGGTTGGCGATGACGGCAGCTTTACAGCGGACGCTCTCTCCAAGACGGCAGCCACCCTGCGCATTTCGCTCAGCGGTTACTATGACATGGTGCTGGCGCGCCCGGGCGACCAGATGACGGGCACATGGAATATCGGAGAGATTAAGGCGGAGGACTTTACCAAGATTCCGACTTCGCGCGCGATTGAACTCAATGTGGCCTATCTCGAACCGGTCGCAGGCCAGGATAAGACCGAACGCATTGAGCTCGATAGTCTCGATAACATCGATCTGACGGTAAAGAGCGGCGGCAAGACGCTCAAACCTGCCAAGGGCGACAAGGAAAACGACTACCGTATCCAGGGTACAGCGCTCGTGGTGTCGCAGGCCATTGCCGACGCGGACCAGGATCTGGAGATAACGCTCGAGCCCAAAGACAGCCTCAAGCTGGGTGGGGCGACGGCGACGGTGAAGCCTTCGGCCGGCAAGGTCGATATCGACTTGAAGCCTTGGGGCACGGCGACGGTCACGACCAAGGGCGACTACCAGGGCGCCAACCGCGTGCTGGTGTTCCGTACGTCCGACGGCAAGCTGGTCGCCGACGGCGTCACCTATCTGATGGGTTACGAAGACGATGGCACCACGCCTATCATGAAGGCCGAGACGCCGCGCCTTAAGGCCGGTTCGTACACCATCGTCGCCTTTAACAAGACGAGCTACGACATCCAAGCAACGAGCTATTCCACGTTTAGCCGCCTAGGGCTGACCGTGGGTAAGCATATCGCGCAAAAGCAGGTGAAGATCGAGGACGGCAAACAGCTCGACGTGACGCTCGACGTCCCCACGTTTGACGTGGAGACGTATCGTGCCGAGCGCGGGCTGACGGCGGGCTCGGTTATCGCTGATTCGTCCGCGGTCGTTGGCGTGGAGACCGAGCTGCGCATTCATTACGAGCTCAAGGACAGCCAGGCTGCCAAGATTGAGATTCCGCTGGCCAAGGATGCCGTCGAGGATGTGTCCACAGGCGCTCGCGAAGCCGGTGCCAGCTCCGATGCCATGTGGGCTGACACAACTTGGGAGGGCGACAACCTCGTTCTCGATATGAAGAAGGGCATGGGCGCCGATGTGTTTGTGCGCTTTAAGCCTAAGGCCGCGGGCACCTATGCCATCTCGCCGCTCATTACGCTGGGCAAGGTGACATTGCCGCTGGGAAGCACCACACTCGAGGTTAGCGGATCGCGCATCGAGGTCGACAACACCGACGTTCACAGCCTGCTGGGCAACGTGGCCTACGTTTATGCAGCGCCGGGCAAGAGCGTGCAGCTCACCGTGGGGACGGGCTCGTCGGCTGCAAAGTACACCGGTAAGACCAATAAACTCGGCCGTGCCAAGATTGAATACGACCTGCCGCAGGATACGCTTGCCGCCGAGCGTGTGACGCTCGAGGCGCGCGTGGGCTCGACCGATGTTGCCGCCGCTGCCGCAGAGGTGACGGCTCGCAACTATGTGCGCTATGTTCCGAGCGCTTCGGTCTGGAACTTTGATGTGACGTATCGTGGCGGTACGCAAAACTTGGTCAAGGACGGCAAGGACACCGGCAAGAGCCTGTGGACCTTCCATCATCTGCCACAAAAGAAGAACGCCTACTGGACCTTTGATATCACGCTCGAGGTGGGAAACGAAGAGGCCGCCGACACGCTTGACCTGTACGTGGACTGCGTGGATGGCAAGACGGTGACGATTCCTCTGACTCAAAAGTCGCGCGAGGGCACCCGTGTGCGCTATGTCGCGGAGTATGTGGACGAGGGTTACCTTAAGCTGCTCGACGAGTTTAACAAGGCGAATGACTCGACCTATGTGAACTGCGGCAACTTTGAGCAAATCTTTATGCCGCAGACCTACCGCATCTCCAATGCTCAGCTTATGACCATGCTGAGTTTTGACGCCAACGCTTCGGCCAAAAAGCATTCCGCCGCGGCCGAGGAGCGCCAGCAGGAGTTCTCGAATGCTGTGCAGCAGTGGCACGAGTATATGATGGATAACTCGTTTAATGATGTCGACGAGGCCTTTAACGATGCGATTGACCAGATGGTCGCCGATGCGTTTGCCGAGGAGGACAAGAACGGTAAAGAGGACGAAGCCCAAGGTGGAGCTGCCCGTAAGGCTCGTCGCGCCCCTGCCGTCAGCGACGGCGAGGGTGATGGTGCTGGCAACGACGAGGCCGCGCAGTTTGCGGCTGAGCTCAAGGCCGCGGTCGGCGGGTCGTCGGCGCTGCTGACCCAGCAGGGCGACAGCTATGGCGTCAATGTGGACAAGATGATCTTTGAGGATGCTTACGGCACCAGCGAGGATTGGTATCAGGAACTCGCGGCGGCCCAGGGCGCGAACGCTGCGGATGCGGCCGCCATCAAGGAGCTCGTCGACCATGCATCGCGAGCGGAGTTTATTGCCCAGCAGGCCGAGGATCTGGTGGGCCAGTCGATGGGTATCGGCCAGCTCAACCAATACGGAAGCTGGAATGACGCAACCGCCGCGGCGCTCAACAAGTGTGCGGGCATTAAGGCCAGCGAGTACAACGGCCAGTCGACGAGCGGGTTCAACGATCTGGGCCAGGCGCTCGGCAGCTCGCTGAGATACAAGGCGGCTGACGACGATACCGTAAAGGGCTTTAAGGTCGCCGCGCCCGATGGCGAGCAGACGGCCTATATAGAGTCGGAATTTATCGAGAACTCCAATAACAACAAGAACCAGGCGCTTCTGTTTAACTCGATCGCCATGCAGTGCGACATTCTGGACAATCTGTACGACAACTGGAACGTGGTCCATAGCCTCAACAACTCCAAGGTGCGCGGATGGCTCATGGCTTGGAGGCTCAACGGCGACGTGAGCGCCCATATGAAGCTCATCCGCACGATCCGTTCGCTCAAGAGCTATAAGATCGAGTGCGAGATGTTCGGACAGGTCTTTAAGACCGATGCGTGGAAGGCGGCCGGCCAGGCGTTTCCCGCGGCGACCCAGGGTATCGGCATCTTTACCGGCATTTACGGCGTGAACGATGCCAGCAAGAACTGGGAGAACGTGAATGTCCGTATGCAGAAGGTGAAGGGCGAGCGCGAGGGCTATGAGCTTCAGCATACACGCTTGCTTGCCAAGCCCGAGAAGACCGAGGACGACTGGAAGTGCATTTACGCGCTGCGCGACGCCATGGAGAAGGCACGTGCGTTTGAGGATCTGCTGTATCGACAGCTCTGCCACGATAGCACCGATGTGGCGGTGGGCTCCATTATGACAATCGCCGGCGTGCTGACGGCCGGTTCGGCGGGTACCGTGGTGGGCGCTGCCTATGATGCGGCTTCGACCAGCGTAGGTTCGGAGCGCGCGATTAAGCTGACCAATGCCGAATGCGCCTACGATGTTGCCTGCGAGCAGGTGGAGCGCGCGTGCCAGAATCGTATTACGGTCAACTGGGGCGAGCTGACCGATGCCGAGGTCTACAAGGCCAACAAGGACGGCTTGATCTCGGACGAGAAGATGCAGTCGATTTTCGAGGCGCGTTATCGCAATGTGCCTGCCAAGGCAGCACCCGACCCTGCGGGCGTGGTGTACGAGGGCCTGCTGTCCAATACGGTTGAAGGCGCGGCGGTTGAGCTGTGGAGCGCCGACGATGTGGCCGGTACCAATGCGGTGCGTTGGGATGCCGAGGAGTATGAGCAGGACAATCCGCTTGCGACAGGTGCGGACGGTGCATACAACTGGAATACGCCGACCGGCTGGTATCAGGTGCGCGTGACCAAGGACGGGTATGAGGAGGCGCGTTCGGCTTGGCTGCGCGTGCCGCCGATTCAGACTGAGGTGAACATTGGCTTGGTGTCGACGGCGGCGCCCGAGGTGGCTTCGGCCCATGCCTATACCGATTGCATCGAGGTTGAGTTTGCGCAGTATATGGATGCGAGCGACGATGCCCTGGTCGCGCTGGATGCGCAGGGGCTGGGCGACGTGACGTATACGTGGCTCGACAAGCAGGACGATCCCAATGGCAAGCCGCTGTCGCGCGTGCTGCGTATTCGCTATGCCGATGCGTGTGAGGCGGGCTCGACGGTGGCGTTTGAGCTCGACGGTGCTCGCAACTACGCCGGCACGGCCATGGCGCGCTGGGCAAGTGGCGAGCTTTCCGTGGGCGTGCGTGCCGACAAGCTCAAACTCAATGTGGAGCAGGCCGTGACCATGCTTGAGGGCAGTGACTTTGAGCTGGTGGCGCACGTGACCGATAAGGCGGGCAAGCCGTTTGCGGGTGCCAAGGTTGGTGTTGGGATGGAGTCCTCGGCTATCTGCTCTGTCGATGCCACCCAGGCCGTGACGGGCGAGGACGGAGCGGCGACGTTTGTGCTGCATGGTGCTCTGCCCGGTTTGACGACGTTGGCGGCGGCGGTGGACGGCACGGCGCTGTCCAAGCAGGTTGACGTTCGCGTGTCTGCCGAGGCGGTGCGACCGGCGCGACCGGTGGCGACGATTGGTGCGACGACGTTTGGTGCATGGTCGCCCAAGGAGAATTACATTACGGTGCCCAAGGGCACGAAGCTGGAGCTTTCGGCCGAGGATGGCACGACGATTTGGTACACCACCAACGACACCTGCCCCTGCCGTGACGAAGGCCGCGTAAAGTACACCGAGCCCATTGCGCTCGATAGCAACATGTATGTGCGCATTGCGGCACAGCGCCCTGGCATGTCGTACAGTGAGTATTCCGAGCGTCTGAACATTACGATTACGGTGACCGATGAGCCGGCGCCTGAGCCGACGCCCGAGCCGGACCCGACGCCCGAGCCGGACCCGACGCCTGGCGACGGCGAGCAGGGCGGCGGTACGGACGGCTTTGGTGGCGCCGGGGTCCCTGCGGGCGTTTCGTCTTCGACGACGACCACGGTGACGACGGACAAGTCCAAGGGTAAGGGCGAGAACGGCAAGAAGTCCGGCGGCACGGAGCTCGCCAGCACGGGTGACTCCGCCGCGATGACGGTCGCCGCCCTGGGCATCGCCGGTGCGACCGTCGCCGCTGCCGGCATCGCCGCGACCAAGCGTCGCAAGCGCTAGGTTTTGGCGAGCGCCCATCCTCGGCTTTAGTAAAATCTCAATCTGTAACACCAAGCTGCTCAAAACGGCTCCAGGTGTTACAGATTGAGACGAACTGCTCGGCCGCCAACCTAACGTCTCGATCTGTAACACGTAGCGAGGAATTTGGCCTCTAACTGTTACAGATTGAGACAAAGCGGAGGCGGCTGGCGCAAGATCTCGATCTGTAACAACTACAAGGCTCAACGGGCTCCAGGTGTTACAGATTGAGACAAAACGACCGACCAGGTCCCAAACCACCACAAAGGTGCCTGTCCCCATCGTGGTGGTCGGGTGGCCGGCATAAAAAAGTCCCCGCCGGGCGCGTGCTCGACGGGGACTTTGCCGTTTGGTGGCTAGCGCTGCAGGTGATTACTCGCCCAGCAGGCTCTTGGTGATGGAAGCGGCGGCCTTCTTGCCGGCGCCCATCGCCAGAATGACCGTAGCGGCACCGGTGACGATGTCGCCGCCGGCCCAGATGCGGGGATCGGTGGTCTGGCCAGTCTCCTCGTCGGCAACGATGTAGCCCCACTTGTTGAGCTCCATCTTGCCGCCGATCTTCTTTGCGAAGGGGTTGGCGTTGGTGCCGATAGCCGAGATTGCGACGTCGCAGGGGATCTCCTCGATGGCGCCCTCGATGGGCACCGGGCGACGGCGGCCGGACTCGTCGGGCTCGCCGAGCTCCATCTTCTGGACCTTGACGGCGCACACGGAGCCGTCCTCGCCAGCGACAAACTCGAGCGGGGAGACGAGCGGCAGAACCTCGACGCCCTCGGCCTTAGCATGGTGCAGCTCGGCGCGACGGCAGGGCATCTCGTCCTCGGTACGACGGTAGGCGATGATGGCGTGCTCGGCGCCCAGGCGCTTGGCGGTACGGACGGCGTCCATAGCCACGTTGCCGCCACCAAAGACGACGACGTTCTTGCCGTGCTTGGTGGGGGTGTCGTACTCGGGGAACTTGTTGGCCTTCATCAGGTTCACGCGGGTGAGGTACTCGTTAGCGAAGAAGACGTTGGGCAGGTTCTCGCCGGGGACGTTGAGGAACTTGGGCAGGCCAGCGCCGGTCGCCACGTAGATGGCGTCGAAGCCCTGCTCGAACAGCTCCTCGGCCGTGGCCATGTTGCCCACGACGGAGTTGTACTCAAACTTGACGCCCATGTCCTCCAGGCCGTCAATCTCGCGCTTGACGACTGCCTTGGGCAGACGGAACTCGGGGATGCCGTAGACCAGCACGCCGCCGCCGGTAAAGAAGGCCTCGAAGACGGTGACGTCAAAGCCGTTGCGGGCGAGCTCGCCGGCGCAGGTGATGCCGGACGGGCCGGAGCCAACGACGGCGACCTTCTTGCCGTTCTTGGGGGCCATTTTGGGCGTGGAGGCGAGCTCGGGGCGGTCACCCAGGAAGCGCTCGAGCTGGCCGATGGCCACGGGCTCGGACTTCTTGCCACGGATGCACTTGCCCTCGCACTGGTTCTCCTGCGGGCAGACGCGGCCGCAGATGGCGGGAAGCATGGAGTCCTCGCGGATGGTATCGAGAGCGCCGCCGAAGTCCTTCGCGCGGATCTGCTCGATAAAGCGGGGGATGTTGATGTTGACGGGGCAGCCCTCAACGCAGAACGGCTTCTTGCAGTTGAGGCAGCGCTCAGCCTCGGCCAGCGCCATCTCCTCGGTGAAGCCCTTGTCGACGGGGCGGAAGTCGCAGGCGCGCTCGGCAGCCGGCTCCTCGTTATCGGGGGTGCGGGGCGACTTCATATCGGCAACGAAACGACCGTTAACTAGTGGCATGCGCAGCTCTTTTCCTCATAGGCCTTGAGGGACGCGCCCTCTTCGGAACGGTAAGCGGCCTGGCGGGCACGAAGGTCATCCCAGTCGACCAGGGTGGCATCGAAGTCGGGGCCGTCGACGCAAGCGAACTTGGTCACGCCGCCCACCTCGACGCGGCAGCAGCCGCACATGCCGGTGCCGTCAACCATGATGGGGTTGAGCGACGCGGTGATGGGGGTGTCGTACTTCTGGGCGGTGAGGGTCGAGAACTTCATCATCGGAACGGGGCCGACGCAGAAGACCTGGCTCACGGCCTTGTCCTGCAGCAGGCGCTCCAGCGGAGCGGTGACAACGCCCTGCTCGCCGTAGGAGCCGTCGTCAGTGGTGATGTGGATGTGGTCCTCGTCGAGGAGCTCGCGGAACTGGTCCTCCATGAGCAAGAGGTCCTTGGTGCGGGCGCCCATGATGGCGTGCACCTCATGACCGGTCTCGACCAGGTGCTTGGCGACCGGGAAGGCAATTGCCAGGCCGACGCCGCCGCCAATGACAGCGCAGGGGCCCTCGGCCATCTCGGTGGGAACGCCCAGCGGGCCCACGACGTCGCGCAGCGACTCGCCGGCCTCGTAGGTGGACAGCATCTCGGTGGTCTTGCCGATCACCATGAAGATGAACTCGACCCAGCCCTCGTCACCGTTCCAGCCGGCCAGGGTAAACGGGACGCGCTCGCCCGTCTCGTTGGCGCGAACCATGAGGAACTGTCCAGCGTGCGCATGCTTGGCGATTGCGGGCGCCTCGATGCGGAACTTGAACACCTTCTCCGAGAACTGCGTCTTCTCCAGGATCTTATACATAGAACCCCTCTCTTGTTAGGGCCGCCGAACCGTGCCTCCACGGAAATGGACGGTAGCCCGAATAAAACCGTACGCGCACAGGCGTTGTGCAGACATACGGTGCAAATTATACCCTCATGGACATGTCACTTACGTGTGTCTTCGGCGGTTGGGAGCAGGGTTTATCCACTGCGGCTTACCAAATAGGGGCAGGTTTATTTTGGTCAGTCTTATCGGGTAAAACGGCAAAGGGGGCCGGCCTCGGGTTGTGATGAGGCCGGCCCCCTTTGGGGTGCTATGTGCGTATGGCGGCGCGCGGTTTATTGCGATGCCGCAACTGGGGCGTTTCCGCAGGTAAAACCTGACAAAATAAATCTGTCCCTAAATGGTAGGTTTTAGTGCTTGCCGTTGGCGGAGGCGGCGCCGTTGACGTGGTCGCGGGCATAGACCACGCCGTGCACGATCGCCAGGCCGGCGGCGTCGGCCGCGCGGACGCAGGTGTCCTGGAAATCCTCGGCCTCGCGGGCACGCAGCTGCTTAAGCACGTAGTCGGCGACGGCCATCTTGCCGGGAGGGTTGCCGATGCCGGTGCGGATGCGGCTGAAGTCGCGGCTGCCCATCTTGTCGATGATGGAGCGCAGGCCGTTGTGGCCAGCATGGCCACCGCCCACCTTGACGCGCACGTCGCCGGCGGGAATATCGAGCTCGTCGTGGATTACGAGCAGCTCCTCGGCCTTGATCTTGTACTCGCGGCAGAGCTTGGAGATGGGGCCGCCCGAGGTATTCATGTACGACTGCGGCTTGACCAGCACAATCTGACGCTTGCCGCCCTCTTCCTCGGGGTCGTTGATGTTGATGAGCGCGACCTCGGCGCCGGCCTGGTTTTTCCAGTACGTGACGCCGGCCTGACGGGCCAGCTCGTCGATTGCCTTAAAGCCGGCGTTGTGGCGGGTCTCGGCATATTCCTCGCCCGGGTTGCCAAGCCCGGCAACCATGCGAATCTTGAGCGGCTGTGCAGCTGCCATATTTGTCCTTTCGTTACACAAGAAGCTTAATCAACGACAAAGGCTACCACGCCCGCCGAAGGCGAGGAAAGGTTGCAGCAAAGTCATTTCAGAAAACAGCTGCCCCGAGACAGCAGGAAGCCCCGGACACGCCGGGAGGGGTTATCAAAGCGAACATCCCGCAGCCGCAAAGCGGCGAGGACGTTCGCGTGATAACCCCGCAGGCGTGTCCGGGGCTTCCGGAGGGATGCGAGGGTCGAGCGACTACAGCGCGAAGTCGCCGCCGACGAGCGTGGAGACGGGCTCCTCGTGGTAAACGGCGGAGATGGCCTGAGCGAACTCCTCGGCGACCGAGATGGTCTTGATCTTGCCGCCGACCTCGACGGGAATGGCGTCGGTGACGACGCACTCGACGATCGGGGCGTCGTTCAGGCGCTCGATGGCCGGACCGGAGAAGATGCCGTGGGTGGCGCAGACGTAGATGTCGCCAGCGCCCATAGCCTTGAGCTCCTTGACGTTGGCGCACAGGGTGCCCGCGGTGTCGATCATGTCGTCGTTGATGACGCAGGTCTTGCCCTTGATGTCACCGATGATGCCCATGACCTCGGCGGCGTTGTGGCGCGGACGGCCCTTGTGGGCGATGGCCAGGTCGCAGCCGAGCATGTCGGACAGCTTCTTGGCGGCCTTGGCACGACCCACGTCGGGGGAGACGACAACCAGGTTGTCGGTGTCGAAGTGCATGTCGTTGTAGTACTGGCCAAACAGCGGCAGTGCGGACAGGTGGTTAACCGGGATATCAAAGAAGCCCTGGATCTGACCCTGGTGCAGGTCGAGGGTGATGATGCGGTCGACGCCGGCGCGCTCGAGCAGGTTGGCGACGAGGCGGGCGGTAATGGGCTCGCGCGGGCCGGCCTTGCGGTCCTGGCGGGCATAGCCGTAGTGGGTGATAACGGCGGTGATGGAGCGGGCGGATGCGCGCTTGGCAGCGTCGGTGGCGATGAGCAGCTCCATGAGCATGTCGTTGACGTTGCCGCCGGCTACGGACTGAATCAGGAAGACGTCGGCGCCGCGGACGGTCTCGTCGTAGCGGGCGTAAATCTCACCGTTGGCGAACTGCTTTAGCGTAAGGCCCGAAAGCTCGACCCCAAGGTACTCAGCGATCTTCTGAGCGAGGGGACGGTTGGAGGAACCGGAATACACGCGGATGGACTTGCGCATATTCTCCGACTTCTCGGGATCATTAATCGGCATTACCCTTCTCCTTTATATCGAATGCCATATAGATGCCTTGTTGCATTGTAACCGCGCGACGGGGTTAATCGGGTCTTGATAACGTCTTTACCGTCAACGGACACGAACCGACCACTCATCCGGTCGCGCAGGTCACGATAGAAAAAGGAGCCGTCCCCGTGGGAACAGCTCCTTTTGTGCTTGGTAAAACGTTATGCCTCGTCGTCCTCGTGCAGACGGCGGCGATAATCGGCGGCCCAGCCCTCAATATTTACCTGACGGGCGCGGCCCAGACCGAGTGCGTCGGCCGGGACCGGCTCGGTGATGACGGAGCCGGCGGCCACGAGTGCGCCGTCGCCAATCTGGGCGGGCGCGACCATCATGGTGTCGGAACCGATAAAGGCATCTTTGCCGATGACGGTCTTGTGCTTGTGGACGCCGTCGTAGTTGCAGGTGATGGAGCCCGCGCCCACGTTGACGCCGGAGCCCATGGTGGTGTCGCCGATGTAGGACAGGTGCGGCACCTTGGAACCCTCGCCGATCGTGGACTTCTTGATCTCCACGTGCGTGCCGGCCTTGGAGCCGTCGAGCATGTGGGTGCCCGGGCGCAGGTAGGCGCGCGGGCCGCAGTCGACGCCGTTCTCGATGACGGCCTCGATGGCGATGGTCTCATCAATGATGCAGCCGCTGCCGACGGTGGTGTCGGTGAGGCGGCTGTTGGGGCCGAGCTGGCACTCTTCGCCCACGGTGACGTGGCCGATCAGGTGTGTCTGCGGCCACACGACGGTGTCGCGGCCGATGGTGGCATCGGGACCGATCCAAGCCTGCGTGGGGTCGATGAAGGTGACGCCCTCGGCCATCCAGTGCTCGTTGATGCGGTCGCGCGCGATGGCGGTGAGCTGCGCGAGCTGGATGCGGCTGTTGACGCCCAGGCCGTCGCGGTAGTCGTCGCAGTGGAAGATAGAGACCGCCTGGCCGTGACCCTTGAGGATTTCGAGCATGTCGGGCAGGTAGTACTCGGACTGCGCGTTGTCGTTGCCGATCTCGTTAATGTGGGCGGCGAGCTGCGCGCCGTCGAAGGCGTAGCAGCCGGCGTTGCACTCCAGCAGCGTGGCGGCCTGCTCGGGCGTGCAGTCCTTCTGCTCGATAATGCGCTCGATCTGGCCGTCGGCGCCCAGCTTGATGCGGCCGTAGCCGAAGGGGTCGGGCGGGGTCATGGTCATGACGGTGCAGGCGACCTCGCCGGTAGCGACGGTCTGTGCGAACTTGGCGACGGTGTCGGCGGTGATGAGCGGCAGG
>CABUTP010000006.1 GCA_902494545.1 uncultured Collinsella sp.
CGTCTCGCGCCTTGAGACCGCCGATGAGTTCCGGGCGTACTTCGACCGTAGGCTCGCTGCCATCATGACGGACGATTATTTCTCCATCACGCTGCCCAGCTCCCTCGACGCAAACGAGGCGACGGGCCCGACCTGGTGGGGCTTCGTCGCGGCTCAGGTCGTGCTCGGTGCCAAGGCGCTGTTCAGCACGGCCCCTCTTTCTCAACTGCTGCTTACCGGCTCATCAGGTTCCAAAAAGGCCCTGGATAAGCATCATCTGTTCCCAGATAACTACCTGAAGGCCAAGGGCTACCTTTCACAGCGCAGCAACCGAGGCAACTTCACCCTCGTTGACTACCAGAACAACATCTACATCTCGGATGACGCCCCGAATGAGTACGTTCGTAGGTATCGCGCCGCGCTGGGGGAGGACGAGTATCGCCGCAACTGCGAGGAGCATGCCCTGCCTGTTGGGTTTGAGGACCTCGATTACGAGGAGTTCCTAGGCAAACGAAGGCAGCTTATGGGCGAGCTGGTGAAGGGGGCGTACGAGCGGCTTTAGGTCTCCGTTGTGAATCGGGGAGAGGTTACTGCCGACTCCTCCCCGACGCGCAGGCCGAGAGGGCCGAGGCGTGGCAATCGGCCTTGCGGCCGATGGGTCCCGCTTATGGGCGGGACCCCCGCGACGCGCGGCGTCGCTCTCGCTGCAGCTCCCTGGCAACGCTCCCCAGGGTCGCGTTTCGTCCGCCTCCGCTCACACCGGCCCCACCCGGCGAACGGCTGCGCTCGATGGCTTCCAGAAGTCGCCATCGCTCCGCCGTGGTCGCCGGGCGGGGCCTCTCGCGTCGGGTCGCCGAGCGCCGTCGTACGACGCTCCCCATGGGTCGCGTCTCCTCGGCGTCGGCTCAACCGTCGCTCACCTGCCCGGGCTCGCGTTGCCTCAGCAACCGGCTCGCTCCGTGCAGGCAAGATATGGATTCCGTTGCACGGAATCATCTTGCCCGCCTGCGGCGGGGCGGCGAACCGCTCCGCGGTCGCTCTCGCCGAAGGGCTAAAAGAAAAGGCCGGGACGCCTGTTGCGTCCCGGCCCCAAGAGCTCAGTCGTCGCGCCCATTCTGATTCTCCAGCGCCTTTCTCTCGAGCTCCCAGAACGCCCGCATCGCCGTCGCTATCCCGCGCAGCGTGAAGCGGACGGTGATGCCGGTCGAGCGGTCGACGGCGAAACCGAGCCTTCCGCCGTTGACCTTCCTCACGGCCCCGAGCGACTTCGAGGGGAAGCGGTACTGGAGGCTCCCGCCCTTGGACTTGGCGAGCTCGATGCCGTCCCGTCTGAGCCGCCGCTCAAGCTCGCCCATCCGGTCGGGGCAGTCGCGCATGCGCCCGACCTCCTCGATCCGGCGGGCGACCGCGACGCGGACGCGGGCGTTCTCCGAGCGCTCGGCCTGCCCCTTTCGGGCCATGTCGCGCTCTTCCGTGCCGGGTTGCCTCGCGTGGACGCGCGAGTTGGCCTTGCCACGCTCAAGCTGCCTGAGGCCGTATCGCTCGTCCAGGGCACGAACGGTCTTCACCCGCGCCTTTGCCGCCTTTCGCGCGGGGCCCTCGTCGAGCCTCCGGCCGGTTTCCAGATCACTGCGGTTGATGCCGAGGTGCACGGCGTAGCGGTCGGTGGCGTCCGCGCGGCAGCGCTCGCGGTGCAGCACCATCACGACTTCCTGGTTGGGGTAGCGCTCGGCCACGTACTCCCTCGCGTAGCGCATGCACAGCTCCGGCGTCATCTTCCCGCCGTTGAGGTCGCACTCGTCTGGGAGGAACCCGAGTATCTGGTGCTGCATGTAGGTGCACCTGGCACCGGCCTTGCCGGGCCTGTCGTGACCCATGGCCGCCCTCGTGTCTGCCATCTCCTGGAACCAGCGGTCGTCGTCGATGATGTTCTGCGTGCCGTGGGCGAGCGCCTTGTCGCGGTCCCAGGAGAAGTAGTCCTTGAGTCTCGCGAGGTGCTTCTCGCTGCAGACGCTCGTCTGCTTTATCGCCGTCATGGTCGCCTCCCTAGTCGAGCGAGAGCCCGCTGAATTTGCCGCCCGGCTTGCTCCCGTTCTTCTTCTCCGGCTCGGGCCACTTTGGGCACCAGGTCGAGGCCTCCTCGCGCATCTTCCCAGCAGCTGACTCGTCGAGGCGGCGCTGGTAGGCGCGACGGTTCTCCGCCTCGTGCTCGGGGGTCCCGAGGTCGAAGTGCTCCCTTGTGGGCGTGTTGGTGCAGTCGGTGACGGGGGAGCGGAAGACGCCGGCTCGACATGCGGGCATACCGTTGTCCGCGTGCTTCACGACGATGATCCCGTCCCGGTCCGGGGCCATATCGCGCCACTCCCAGGGGTGTATCACGTCGTCGGCGCTCTCGCTGTAGGACGTCGAGGAGGACGTGCCCGACGCGGCCCTGCCGTTGCTCGTGCCCTGCGTGTGGCGCGTGGTCTTACCGATGAGCTCGGTGAAGTACTGGCGGTCCTCCTCCTCGGCGAGCTTCATCGCGACCTTGATGCCGCAGTTCGCGAGGATCTTCCTGCGGCCGTCTCTCTCGCCATACTTATTGAGTTGGGATACGTCTTGTGTCGCGCCGACCCAGAACATGCCGTAGCCGCGCGCCAGACTGAGGAGGGCGGGCAGGCACTCGACGCGGGGGAGGTTGCCCCACTCGTCGCCGAGTATCTGCACGGGGCGGGGGAGTTTTCCGCCGTTCACGTCCGCGACCGCCTGGACCGAAGCCCAGAGCTGCGAGAGGAATATCGCCGCTATGCAGTTGTAGGGGGAGCCCTCGTCGAGCACGTGGAGGAAGACGGCACTCTTCTCCGTGAGCACCGTTCGCGGGTCGATGTCGGAGCCAGAGGTCATCCATGCGACCGGCGCGGACGAGAACGGGCGGAGTGCCACCTTGAGCGTCGAGAGGATGCTCCTGAGCTCGTTGCCGCCCGAGGAGACGAACTGCGACGCCCTGCCCTTGGCGGGGTGACCGCTCGGCAGGGAGCGGAAGACGGCCTTCAGAGGCTCGGCCGGGTCGTCGCCCTCGGCCTCGGTGCCACGGTCCAAGACCTCGCAGACGGTCGCGAGGTGCCTCGATCCCTCGGGACACCCGTCAGACATGGAGACCAGCAGGACCAGGGCCGAGAGCAGGCCCCTGGCCGATGCCGTCCAGTGCGAACCCTTGCCCCTCTCGTCATCCTGCACCATGAGCTCCGCGATGGCGTCCGCCACCTGCTCGGCCTCCTGGTCGCGCCCCTCGGCATGGAGGTCGAGAACCTGCTTGAGCGGGTTGAACCTCTGGCCGCGATAGGGGTGCTGCGTATCGAGCAGGAGGACGCGGTAGCCACGACGGGCAAGCTCATCGCCCGTGAGCTCTATGAGCTCGTTTTTCACGTCGGAGACGATTAGGGTCGCGGGCTCGGAGCCGTTGGAGGCGTCGCCGTAGCTGAGCAGGTCGATTGAGGGGAGGTAGAGGAAGCGACTCTTACCTGACCCGGTGGCCCCTGACACGAAGGCCATCTTCTTGGGCTCGTAGAGATAGCAGGGTTTACCGTGATACTTGGTGAATCCATAGACGAACCCACGTGACGAGGGATTCGTCGAGCCGTCCCAGGTCATGGACCCCTTCACGACCTCACGACCTGTCTTGACGTGGGCGTCGCCGAGCACGCCGCCGTCCTCGGCCCTCGCGTTGAGGGCGGTCGAGTAGGCGATGAGAGCGCAGATGCAAAAGGCGAGGAGGAAGGTCAGCAGGGTTCCGAGCGGGCAAGCGGTGAACGCACCCGTGAGCCACCAGCCGAGGACGGTATCCACGCCGAACGACGACGGAATCGCAGCCGCGCCTAACGGTGTCCCGGCGATGAAATCGTCGACGGGGACGGCGAGGACGGGGCATACGAGGATCGCCAGGAGAAGAGATGATATGAGCGCTGTGGGCATCTTGGTTTTCATGATCATTCTCGATTCTTAGAGATGAGGTTCGATAGCTGCGAGGCCGTGCTCGATACCAGACGGACGGCCTCCGCGAGCTGTTGGGCCGTCTGCGTATCCACGCCATAGGCGTTTGCGGCGAGGACGGCCTGGTTGAGGTTTCCGCCCTGCTTCTTCATCTGGTGGAGGATCTGCCGCAGCGTCGCCTCGTCGGCGATCCTGACGGGCTTCTCACCGATGTGGAGGGCGGCTTCGCGCATGAACGTCGATGGGGCCATACCAAAAGAGGAGGAGCGCACCGTGATGGCGGCACGCTCCTCCTCGGTCATGCGGACGTTTATATGCGCGGTCTTGGCTTTGCCACGCATGGGCTAGCCCCTGTCGTGGAAGGTGGCGCGCGCACCGTCGAAGTCGAGTCGGGACTCGCCCAGCGTGCCGTAGCGGTTCTTGAGGGCGACGAGCTTGAGGGGCGTGCCGGTTGCGGGAGACTCGTAGGGCCACTCGGGCTTGTCATTGTCATCGGCGAGGTAGAGCACCGAGTCAAAGCCGTACTCGACAGCGGAGGAACCACCGAACATGGCGAGGTTGGGCCTGGCCGACTTCCCGGAATCGTAGGACTTGCGAGTGGTCGAGCTCAGTGCGATGACGGGAGAGCCGTAGAGGTTCGAGATTTCGCGGAGGCCCTTCACGCATGCTGTGATAGCCAATCGCTCGTCGATGAACTGCTGGTCCGCCGTGACGCCGCAGGCGAGGAGCTGGAGGTAGTCAATGAAGACGATGGGGACCTCGCCGCGCTCGCGTGTTACCAGCCCGACGAGGTTGGAGAGCTCCACGGTGTTGAGCGGGCCGGTGATGCAGAGATTGGGGGCGATCTGGGTGCGATATTTGTCGAGTGCAGCCTCGAAAGTCGCGTGCTTAGGGTGATTCTGGGTCGCGCAGCTGGAGACCTCGGACAACGCGACTTTGCCGTCGCTGAGACGCGCCAGGCTCTTCTCGATCAGCTTGTGCGCGGGAAGCTCGGCGGAAACGTAGATTACCGGGTGCCCGTCTGCCGCGAGCTTGTCGGCCTCCTGGAGTGCCAGTGTTGTCTTGCCCTTGCCCGGGGCGGTCCCGATTGCGTAGTTGAGCCCGGGGTAGACACCGCCGAGGATGCTGTTGAGTGCGTCGAGCCCGAAGGAGGCGATGGGCTTGTCTTCCTGAAGGGCGTGGACGTGCTCGTCGAGCACATCCAGCTCGAAGACGAGGGGATTGGCGTTCGGGCGCTGCATTACTCGCTCGCCCCCTCTGCCAGCTTGTGGAAGTAGTCGAACAGGTCCTCTTCCATGACGAAGTACTGGTTGGCGATGCTAAAGCAGTGGTGGGTGGACTTCATGAGCTTGATGGCGCTGGATTGTCCGATGCCGGTGAGGATCTGAACGTCCAGGCGGCTCATGATGCGCTTGGTGCCGACATGGCGCAGGTTGATGCCTGCGGAGATGGCGTCGGTCTTGGGGTCATCTGCAAGATGCATGATAAACTCCTTTAGTAGGGCGCTCGGCTCCTCTTCGATGTTTGGCGACAGTGAGAGGAGTCGGGTGCTTGTTTGTAAAATGGTCTTATCGACTAATTAGCCCCTTTCTTCTCGTATTCGTCGATAAGGTGCAGAAGGCTGATTCGAGCTTCTGCGGGCTCGCTGTATCCCTTGCGGGATGATCTGCCGATGTTGGCGAAATCGAGCAGAGCACGGTAAGTGCAGGAATAGCCCTTGATGTGCTCCCATGCGTTGAGAATGTATGAGACCAAAGGTGTAACGGCGAGCAACGCTGTAGGGTCTTGCAGGGTAGTTTCGAGTTCACGGCCGGTCTTAGCCTGGATACGTGCGTCGAGGTTGCACTCGGGCATCTTTGCAGCCTCTTCCATAATGAGGCAAATGCTGTCCCAGTTAGTGCGGAGATGATGAACGCGCTCGCTCGTGGTGTCGATGCAGATCCTTGCTTCATGACAGTAGTCAAAAAAGCCTTTGATGACGTCGCGGCAATCATTTTCTGGCTGGATTGCGCTCCAGTCCTCGAACATGCCCTCGAAGGCGTCGAGACAGCTCCCATCCTCAGCATAGATGAGCTGCGCGGCCCACCTGCCTAGATCCGAGCTCGTCAGCTGCTCCATGGGAAGCCTCGCCAGGAGCGCAGACGGGGTGAGACCCCTTGCCGCGGCGAGGTCAGCGCTGGAGCGCTTGAAGAGTACCTGCTCATCCTTTGAGTTGAATAGGATCGTCGAACGCAGCTTGCTGCTCGCAGTGGTAAGTGCCATTGATAACCTCCTCTCTGTCTGGCCTTATCTGCAGTATACATCTGGTGACACAATTATGAGAGTATTAATTCTCATTACCTTCAGATAATTTTTCGAAGACTTCGGCAGCGTTGCGGTCGTTGGCTCTGATTGCGTGGGTGTAGAAATTGGCCGTCGTACTCGCTGATGCGTGTCCCATCCGCGCCTGAACGGTCTTCAAATCGACGTTGTTTGCGACGAGCGCCGTCGCTGCCGTGTGTCTCAGTCCGTGGGGGACGAGACCCGAGTATCCGGTGCCGCGTGTATGCAGCTTGCCGTTGCGCTCGAACTGGCTTGTCACGTTGGCGTACTCGCCATAGCCGTTGTCGACGCAGGAGTCCCTGAACCAGCGTGAATAGTTGTGTCCATCGGGTCGGGTGATACTGACGTGAAGGTTGCCGTTTTCGTCCTTATGCGGGCTGAGGGCGTGAACGATGGGGTCAGAGTTTCTCTGTCTTAGCCCGCGCTGCTCGAATAGGTTGCGCTGCCGCATCTTCCAGTCGTTTAGATACGCGGCTAGCGAAGAGTCTATAGACAGGATTCGCCTGCTCATTTCCGATTTGGGTGCCCTGAGCGTTTTGTCATTGGTGTACTGGTGGACGATTCTGATTTCCATCGCCTCGGGGTCGTAGTCTTCCCAACAGAGCCCCAGGGCCTCGCCTTTTCTGAGCCCTAGGTGGAATATGAGCATGGTGCAGACGGTCATCGGCCCCATGGGTTCGGATAGCAGGCATTTGGTGAATCGGGGCAGTTCGTCGGGTGGGAGGAAGTTGCGCACTCTAAGGTCTGGCTTTGGGAGTTTGACGCTGATGCATGGGTTGCGCTCGATTAGCTCATTCTCCAGCGCGTCCTGCATGACCTGTTTGAGCTTGACGTGGATACGACGAATCTCGGCCTCTGTGAATCTTCCGGTTGAGATTGCTTCGGCATACGCCCGTTTGATCTCGTCGGGCCTCAGCGCACCGAGGGGCATGTCGCCGAACAGCTCGCGTATATGGCGCACGTCATATTCCTCTCTTTGGAAAGAAAGAGGGGAGCCGAAGGAGCTTTCTCGGAGCCGATGGAAATCCTCGGCGTATCCGGAAACAGTGGTCGGCATGTCGCCAGCCGGTTCATAGGTCTCCAGCTCCTTCCGGTAGGCATCGAGCGCATTCGCCACCTCACCGGGCCAGTTCTTCGGGTTTTTGCTCTTGCAATGGATGGTTCTCTTGGGTGTCTTTAGGTATCTGACTCGTTTCCCGTTCTTGCCGGATTCGGGGTCGCGACCGAGAGAGAAGTAGATGCGGAAGGAACCGGGTTTTCCCTTGATCGGTTCGGAAGTGCCTTTGGCTGTGGGTTTGATTCTGGTTTCCATGGGTCTCCAGGGGTGGTGCGTTGGGTTAGCCTCGGGGGCGGGGCTTTGAGGGCCTCGCCCCCGAGGCTAACCCAAAAATTTCACCCCTGCAAGTCAAAATGAAGGGGTGAAGGGGTGTAAAAAGGGTGAAATAGAAAACTAATCAAGAAGAGCAAAAACGGCAGAATAGCTAAATTACCTGCGGAAATAGAGATATTGATGAAAATGAAAAACCGCAGGTAGGGTAATAGCTCATGACCTCCTAAAGCGGGTGTCGACGGTTCGAATCCGCCCGGGGGCACCAGAGATTTGCCGAGCCCGGTACCACCACGGTGCCGGGCTCTTCTGGTCTAAGGGCAGGATTCGGACCGTCGGCACCCGCGTCACCAATTTTCCCGCGGGGGGAGTTTTCGAATCCGCCCGGGGGCACCAGAGATTGACCGAGCCCGGTACCGCTATGGTGCCGGGCTCTTCTGGTCTAAGGGCCGGATTCGGGCCGTCGACGCCCGCGTCACCAATATGGGTCGCATTTCGTCTAGCTCCGCTCGCGCCACCCTTCCCGTCGCCCGCATCATCAGGGCTGCATCGGTTAGAATCGTGTGTGCGACGCATCCCGTGCGCGGGCGGCCGAAGACTTGATCGGAGGTCCCCAATTGCTGAAATTCCTTAACGCGCTCGCCGCCCTTGCGACGGTCGGCACGTTCATCATTGCGTTTCTTGATTCGTATGAGGTTCGGTTTAAGGTCCGTAGGCGCACGCGCGGTGCGGACGGTTCTCGGCATTTGCGCCGCAAGCGCGAATAAAAACGGCCGGGGTTGCAGCCCGGCCGTTTAACACGTTAGAAAACTAGGCCGCCCGCGCTCCTTAACACTTACGCGGGATGCGTCGTTTTCTAGAAACATTCTACCCGTCCGGCTGCGGGTCCGTCCACATTTTCCAAATCAAATCACCAGATGTCTACTGAGACACGCAAAGCGCCCGCTTGCTGGGGGAGCAAGCGGGCGCTTCTGAGCGAATGTGTTTGCGGTCTAAACCGCTCGGAGCAACAAGCGATTGACGTTAGTTGCTAGACTCGGAGTCGTCGCCGGAGCCGGAGATAGAAACCGTCAGCGTGATCGTGCTGTCGGTGGACTGCTTGCCGGTGGGGGAGACGCCCGTAACGGTGGCATTCTCGTTGCCACTCACGGGGTTGCCGTTCTGATCGCAGAATGCGATGTTGTAGAACCCGGCGTTGTTGAGCGCGGTGACGGCGGCGGAGATGCTCTTGCCGTACAGGTTGCCCGGGACGCTGGCCTTGCCGGACTTCTTGGCGATGACGACGGTGATCGTGGCACCGGGCTTCTGCTTGCCGCTGGGGTTCCAGCTAATTACGGTGCCCTCGGTAACCGAGTCGTTTTCCTGGTAGCTCACGTCGACGCCAAAGCCAGCCATGTCGAGAGCGTTGCGCGCCTGGGCCTCGGTCATGTCGGTCAGATCGGGCACCGAGGTGGTGTCCGGGCCGCTGGAGACCTTGTACGAGATGGTCGTGCCCTTCTCGACCTCCTTGCCGGCAACAGTGCTCTGCTCAAAGACCTGGCCTTCTTCGGCCTCATTGGCTTCCTCCGAAGCGCTGCCCTTCAGGCCCACGCTTGCCAGTGCGGCCTCGGCCTGGTCCTTGGTCAGGCCGACGAGCTGCGGAACCTCAACCTTCTCGGAGGGCTTAGGGCCCTTGGAGACTACCAGGTTCACCCTCGTGCCCTTGGCCTTCTTGGTGTTGCCGTTGGGGGTCTGCTCGGCGACCTTTCCCTCGTCGACATCGTCGTTGTAGCTCTGGTCGACGGTGCCAACCTCAAGGCCGGCTTCCTTGATCAGCTCAATAGCGGTTTCCTGGTCCTTGCCCAGCACGTCGGGCACCGTGACCTGTTCGCCACTGAACATGCCCGTGGCAAAGGCCACTACAACGCCGATCACGGCGACGGCGGCAATCACGGCGGCGATAATCTTGTTCTTGTTGGACTTAGGCTTCTCGACCTCGTAGGAGCCCGTGGAGCCCGAGACAGCGCTACGGGCGGTGTTCTGACCGCTCACGCCCGAGACGGGACGAACCATAGCGCGCGTTGAGTCGGAAAGCTCGCGGGTCTTGGTGGCATCCAGGTCGCCGGCGGCACCGATGATGCGCGTGGGCTCCGAGACGTTGACGGCACGGCCGGACAGGTAGCTGTTGAGCACCTGGCGCAGCTCGTCGGCCGTCTGGAAGCGGTTTGCCGGGTCCTTCTCCATGCACTTGAGGATGATGCGCTCCAGGTCGGCATCGACGCCGGAGTTGATCTGGCTCGGCGGGATGGGGAGCTCGTTGACCTGCTTGAGCGCGACCGAGATAGCGTCGTCGCCGTCAAAAGGTACGCGACCGGTGGCGCACTCGTACATGACGACACCCAGCGAGTAGATATCCGAGGTGGGGCCGAGGTCCTGGCCGCGGGTCTGCTCGGGGCTTACATAGTGGGCGGTGCCCAGAACGTTGTTATCCTGCGTGAGGTGGCTGTTCTTGGCGCGTGCGATGCCAAAATCCATTACCTTGATGTTGCCGTCAGGCAGCACCATGATGTTTTGCGGCTTAATGTCGCGGTGGATGATCTCGTGCTTGTGTGCGACTGAAAGCGCGGAGCTGATCTGCGAGCCGATCTGCGCGACCTTCTTGGGATCGAGGGCGCCGTGGCTCTTGATGCCGCTCTTAAGGTCGGTACCGCGCAGGTACTCCATGACGATGTAATAGGTGTCGCCGTCCTTGCCCCAGTCGTAGACGCCCACGATATAGGGGGAGGACAGGCCGGCAGCTGCCTGGGCCTCCTGCTTAAATCGGGCGGCGAAGGTGGCGTCGCCGGCATACTGCGGCAGCATGATCTTGACGGCAACCGTTCGGTCGAGGACCTGATCCTGTGCACGGAAGACGGTCGCCATACCGCCCGTTCCCACCTTATCCTTAAGGAGGTATCTTCCCCCGAGGACCCTCTGTTCCATTCCTGCTCCTAACATAACTATTCGCTCAACGATGTGTGTAGTACCAAGTGTGTGGCCGCTGGGGCCGTGTGGCGCGTTGCCGCTAGCTCATCGGCCGCGGAGCGCCCCAAGTATCCGCTTTGATCACGGGCATCACGCTCCCTGTGCGGCGAGCGCCGCGGTCAGGACGATGCCGGCAATCTTGGCCGCCTTGACGTCGTGTTTGTCGTAATCCTCCAGGGCCACCGAGATGGCAACCGTGGGTGAATCGTAAGGTGCAAAGCCAACAAACATAGAGTTGACGTTGGTGCCGCCGGTCTCGGCCGAACCGGTCTTGCCGGCAACCTTGACGCCCGGAATCTGGGCATCGGTGCCGGTACCGGACTGGACGACGGCGAGCATGGCCTGCTTGACCTGATCGGCCGTGGCAGAGCTGACAGCCTGGCCCAGCGAGCGGGACTGCGTGGTCTTAACCACGGTTCCGTCCGGGGCGAGTATCTGGGACACAAAGAACGGGTCCATGACCACGCCGCTGTTGGCGATAGCGGCAGCGATCACGCAATTCTGCATGACGGTCGTCTGCGGGCCAGGCGTGTGGTCCATGCCGACGGGCTGGCCGGCGCCTGCCCAAGCGGTCTCCCACTCGGTCATAAGCGACGGGTCGGCCATGATGGAGGCCGCGGCGGTAAGGTCCTGACCGAGCTTTTGACCGTAGCCAAAGGCGTTGGCAAACTGTACCAGCGAGTTGGCGCCGACCTCGTTGGCCACCTGGCCAAAGACGACGTTAGACGACACGGCGAAGGCCTGCTGCAGGCTGATGGTGCCGTAGCTCTCGTTGGCATAGTTGGTGACCGGCGCGTTGCCGATGTCCATGGAGGCGGGGGCCTGGTACGTGCTGGTAAGGCTGGCGGTGCCGGTTTCGAGCGCCGCGGAGAGTGTGACGACCTTAAAGGTCGAGCCCGGGGTGTAGAGCGCGTCCATGGCGCGGTCGTACATGGAGCCGTCCTCGCCACCGCCCGACTGCATCAGGGCATCGATGTTGGTGTTGTCAAAGGTGGGTGAGCTCGCGCACGCAAGGACCGCACCGGTGCGCGGATCCATGACCACCACAGCGCCCTTAAAGCCTTTGAGCGCCTGCTCGGCAGCCGTCTGGATGCGCGAGTCGATGGTGAGCTTGGCGGTATTGCCCGGCTGTGTCTGCCCCGCGAGCGACGCGATGGCGTTGTTCCAGCTGGAGTAATCCTTGGAGCCGGTGAGTGTATCGTTCATGACGCTCTCGATGCCGGCGGTGCCGTATTGCTGGCTCACGTAGCCCACAACGTGCGCGGCCATGTTGCCGTTGGGGTAGGAACGGGCGTAGGTGCCGTCCTCCTGTTGCAGCGACTCGGCTAGTGTCACGCCGTCGGACGTGATGATGGAGCCACGCTGGATGTACTTGGAGCGGGCGATGGTGTGGTTGTTGGTCGGCATGTCCTGGTAATCCTTTGCCTTGATGACCTGGACATAGGTGAGGTTGCCGATAAGGATGGCGAACAGCGCCGTAAAGGCAAACACGGCACGAGTCAGACGGTTGGCAAGTGCCACGCGGCCGAGCACGCCGGACTCTGGCGTGTCGAGCAGGCGACGACGCATGCGAGAACCCGCGGAGTGGTTGCCGTGGCTGTAGGAAGGCACGTTGGCAAAACGCGTACCGGTCGGGGCAGCGGCGGATGCGACCTGGTCATCGGTGATGGCGGCCATGGTGCCGGTGCCGGTGAGCTCGGCTTCGCGTCCGGTTGCCTCGTCGCCGGCGCGCAGCAGCAGCGCGACGATGATAAAGCTCGCCAGCAGCGAGGAGCCGCCCTGGCTCATAAAGGGCAGGGTGACGCCGGTCAGCGGGATCAGGCGGGTTACACCGCCAACGATTAAGAATGCCTGGAAGCTGATGGCCGCCGTAAGGCCGGTCGCGCTAAAGGCGGCAAGGTCGGACTTGGCGCGGGCTGCCGTGGTGAGGCCACGCACGGCAAAAAGCATAAACAGGATGAGCACGGCGCCGCCGCCCAAAAGGCCCATTTCCTCGCCGATGGCCGAGAAGATGAAGTCGGACTCGACGACGGGGATGTTGTTTGCCATGCCGTTGCCGATGCCGACGCCAACCAGGCCGCCGTCAGCCAGTGAGTAAAGTGACTGTACGATCTGGTAGCCCTGGCCCTGGGCATCCTTAAACGGATCGACCCAGACCTGAAAGCGCACTTGCACGTGCGACAGGAACTTGTAGGCGCCCACGGCTCCAACGGCCAGCAGCGCAAGGCCGATGATGACGTACGAAAAGCGTCCCGTGGCAACATAGAGCATCAGCAAAAAGATGGTGTAGAACAGGACGGCCGAGCCCAGGTCGCGTTCGAAGACGACGATGAGCAGGCACACGCCCCACACGGCAAACAGCGGCAGCAGCAGGCGGAAGCGCGGAATCTTGAGGCCCAAGATCTTGCGGTTGGAGATGGAGAGCAGCTCGCGGTTCTCGGCCAGATAGCCTGCCAGGAACAAGACGATGAAGACCTTGGCGAACTCGCCGGGCTGGATGGTGAAGCCCGCGATGCGAATCCACAGCTTGGAGCCCGAGATCGTGGTGCCGATAAAGATCGGCAGCATCAGCAGGATGATGCCGATAATGCCAAAGGTGTACTTGTAGCGCATGACCACGTCGAGGTTCTTGACCAGTGCGAGCGTTCCCACCATGAGCGCCACCGAGACAAACAAGATGATGAGCTGCGAGATGGCGAGGTCGGGGGCCAGGCGCGTCACGAATGTGATGCCGATGCCCGAGAGCACAAAGACGATGGGCAGGATGGCGGGATCGGCGCCGGGCGTCAGGATGCGTACGGCGATATGCGCCGCGGCGAAGGCGGCGAACAGGCCGATCGGCACGGCGAGCGTCTCAAAGGAAATCGTGGCACCCGCGGTGAGCACGTACAT
The DNA here is from genome assembly GCA_902494545.1 of uncultured Collinsella sp. Lineage (GTDB taxonomy): Bacteria > Actinomycetota > Coriobacteriia > Coriobacteriales > Coriobacteriaceae > Collinsella. The sequence continues at coordinate 13,493 of CABUTP010000006.1, forward strand.
CGCATAGAGCAGGATGACGGGGAACGCCGAGGCGATGAGCAAGAGCAGTTCGGTGTTGCGGCGACTCATAAGCGGCACTCCCTTTCTAATTCTTATCGGAGGCTTCGGCCTCGGCTGACTGTTCGGCGGTTTTCTCGGAATCTGACTCGGAGGTGGATTCCTGATTGGTGTTGTCGCGAATCGTTTGCGCGTCAATCACCTGACGGGTCTGCTCCTCGTCAATCTGATGGCGGTACTTGGAAATGGTGTCCTGCGCATCGTCGACACTCGTTTGCGGAATGCCTGCCTTCAGGCGGTTTTGCGTGTCTTCGGGCAGGTCGGACAGCTTGATGCTGGTTTCGCTTTCGAGCCAGTGGAGCTCGACCCCGAGCGTCTTGCCGGGCAGGCCGCGCCAGACGGCGACATTGCCGTGGTAGGTTCCCAAGTAATAGGAGCCGGTGACGCCCGTGTATGCCCAGATGCCTGCTATCAGCACAAAGACAAGGGCCAAGACGGTGGCGATGGTGACATTGCGGCGTCGGACGCGTTTTGCCTCGCGCATGACGCCGTCGTCGACCAGGTCGACGACCACCACGGTCACATTGTCGTGGCCGCCGGCGGCGAGCGCCGCGTCCACCAAGTTGTCGACACAGATCTGTGCGCTCGAGGACTGCGTAGCGATGTTCTCGATATCGCTATCGGGAATCATGCTCGAAAGACCGTCGGAGCACAGAATCAGGCGGTCGCCTTCCTCGATGTGCAGGGTAAAGTGGTCGGCATACATAGCGGGATCCGAGCCCAGCGCGCGGGTGATGACCGAGCGGTTGGGGTGGACGCGGGCCTCGTCGGCCGTAATCTCGCCGGCATCCACGAGCTCCTCCACGTAGGAGTGGTCGCGGGTCACGCGGATGAGCGTGCCCTCGTGGAGCAGGTAGGCGCGCGAGTCGCCCACGTGGGCGATGGCGAGCGTGTCGTTTTCGATGTAGGCGCAGGTGGCCGTGCATCCCATGCCGGGTTTGCCCAGGCCGTTGAGGGCGGCCTCGATCACGGCTGCGTTGGCGGCCCCAACGGCTGCGGCCAGGCGCGCGGCGTCGGCGGACTGCGGCGCCGTCTTGGCGATGGTCTCGACGGCGATGGAGGATGCCACCTCGCCGGCGGCGTGTCCTCCCATGCCGTCGCACACGCAAAAGAGCGGCGACTGCACCAGATAGGAGTCCTCATTGTGCGGGCGTACGCATCCGACGTCGGAGCGGGCGCCCCACATAAGCTGCGTGGTGGTGCCGGCGTCGTAGGTCGAGTCGGTCTCGATGCGCTCGTCGGTCAGCGGCTCAAAGCTCATGGTCGAGCCGGGATCTTTGAGCTTTGCCTCCACGGCGGCGACATCGATCTCGGCGGTGTCGCCGGGGGAGACGGTGTCGGCATCGTCTCCCGACTCGGCGTCGGAGACGTCCGGAAGGTTGAGATCTTCGGTTACGCGGTCGGCGGGATCGTCGTCCTGCTGCGGCTCGACAGCCGTCGGCTCGGGCGTCGCAAAGTGCGACGGCGCGGGCGTGCTCTGGGGTTGAGCGGAGGGCTCGGGAGCTGCGGCGGGCGCGGCAACGGGCTGCTCGACTTCGGCAGGCGTTGCGGATGCGGGTGCCGCCTCGCTTGCCGGGGCGACGGGGAATACCGGCGCGGCAGGCTCGGGGGCTGCAAACACGGCAGCGCTCTCGTTAATCGCCTCGGCGACGGGCTCGGCAAAGTGAGCCGGTGCGGGCGTTGCCTCCGGTTCCGCCGACTGCTCGGCAGCGTGCGCGCCGATGGGGGCATCGAGCTGCTCGGTATCGGCGTCCTCGTCATCGACGAGTGTCGGATATTCTTGAGTTACATGCGAAAGAGGCAGGGAGAACACCGTGTCCTCGGGCTCCACGGTCGCAGGGCGCGCCGGAGCGGCATGAGCCGGCGCAGCTGCGGGGGCAGTCGGCGTCTCGGGCATGGTTGCGGACTTGTTCTCCTCGTCGATCATCGACGGTTCACCTTCATGACCACGTCGCCAATCTGGACCTCATCACCCTCGCGCAGCGTTGCGGGCTCCACCAGCTGACGGCCGTTAACGAGCGTGCCGTTCAGCGAGTTGAGGTCTTCGATGATGAGTGCCGGGCCCTGCAGCGAAAAGCGTGCGTGCGAGGCCGAGACAAACGGTTCGTTGATGCAGATGTCCGAGGACGGCGAGCGGCCCACGATGACGGGGCCGAGCATGTCTACATGGATGCCACGGATGCCGCGCGGACCCTTGTCCACATCGATCGTCCAGATAGCGGAGTCGCGGCGCTGGCCGCGTACGAGTCCCACGCCGGTTTTCATGACGGCGAACAGGAAGATGTAGAGCAGGGCGACCAGGACGATGCGGCCTGCAAAAAGGACGATATCGATGTTCATAAGCGACTATCCCCTAAATTCAAAGGTGCTCAGGCCAAACGTCAGCAGGTCGCCGTTGCGCAGCGGGCAGCGCGTGATGCGGCGGTTGTTGACGAGCGTGCCGTTGGTGGAATTGAGGTCCTCGATCGACCAGTCCGAACCGGTAAAGGTGAGTTGGGCGTGACGACGCGACACGTTGGGGTCGCGCAGGGCGATGTCCGAAACCGAACGCTCGCGACCGATGGTCACCTGCGCGGAAGTGATGCTGTGGCTCTCGCCGCTCACGACGTCGACGAGCTGGGCGAGTGGGCGCTGCGGGGCGCGGGTGCTCGCCATGTTGGAGGCAATACCGGCCGCGGCGCCAAGGCCCACGGCGGCGCCGGTCGCGGCGGCTCCGCCCATGCCGGCGAGGGCGTCACGAGAGACGGTCTGCGGCACGGGGATGGGCGCGGCGGCGGGGTCGGGGACGCTGGGCGCAAAGGGATCGGCCACGGCGAGCGGGTCGGGAGCGGCGGCACGGGGCGACGGCTGCTGGGGCATGGCGGCGGGGTGCTGTTGCTGCGGAGCGGCGAATTGCTGCTTGCCGGCGCGGGGAGCGCTGGCGGCGCGGCTTGCGGCCGAGTTGTTCTGGCCCAGGCCATTCTGGTAGGCGCGCTCTTCCTCGTACAGACGACCGAGCGTGGGGGCATCGACGTTCTCGGCAAAGACCGAGAACTTACCGGCACGCAGCTGCGGGTCGATCATAAAGCGAACGAGGGGTTCGCCGACAAACACATAGCGGCGCTTTTCGGCCTGTGCTTTCACAAACTCGCGGACTTCGCGCGAAAGCTCGGGGTAGAACGGGGCGAGCATGGGATCGTCGTCGGCGGCGATCAGGATGGTATAGAGTGCCGGCGCGGTGTTGACGCCGTTGATCACCAGAGTCTGATCCTCCATGTCGCGAGCGGCCTGCTTGGCAAGCTTCTTAAAGGAGAACGGGGCACGGGTGGCACCGAAGATGCCGGCCACGTGGTCCTCGAAGATGTTCAGGAAGTTCACGAAAGATCACTCTCCGTATAGGTTCTTTGGTATCCGAGCAAATATAGGCATATCCCAACAATTATAGAGGATAGGGTTCCCGCAACCGCCGCCTTGACGACGACCGCGCCCGCAAGGCTGGCAATTTCCATATGGTGTGCAAGACAGAGCGACGCCGCGGTGCCTATTCCGCAGCCGGCGATGGCAGCGATTGCAGCCAGGTTCGAGCCCTGCTCGGCACGCTTGGCATGGGCGTTGAGCAGCAGAGATGTCAGTGCAGCTGTCGCCGCGACAAGCACGACGGCAGCCCAGAAGAGCACGTCTCCCAGTGCCGCGGCAACATTGCCGAGCCCCAGCACGCCTCTGGCGGAAAGCGCAACCGTAGCCAGGTGGCCAAAAAGCGCGCCCATTCCCGTGGCGGCCGCGGCGCTTGCCGGGCCGAGCCAAAAGGCAGCGATGCCGGCGGCGACCCCGGCGGCGAGGAGGACGTCGCCCGTTAGACAGCCAAGAGCCACCGTGCAGGTGAGCGCAGCGCTCGCGGCGGCCTCGGTGCGACCCCAGGCGATCCACCAACCGGACATGGTGGCGGCAAAGAGCACCGCGACGGGCAGCATCGACAGGATGCCCTGCGCCTGCATAGTGGCGTTGGCCATGAGCACCAAAAAGCCCACGGCCGAGATGGCCGAGCCAATCTGCGGGGCCAGGCCGGCGGCCGCCCCAATCGCGATGGCCGCGGCAATAAGTCCGGGAAGTGCCGCGACGCCAGCCGTCTGCATGATCAAAAAGCTAAAGGCACCACACGTTAGCGCCGAGATGGCGCGCATGGTGTAATCGCGCGCGTGGCTCCAGCGCGTGCCGGCCCAACCAAGCGCGGGGTCGACCTCGATGGTGTCGTCCTCATAGGGCAACGATTCGATATCGTCTGCCGCGCGTTCGTCATCCGACAGCTCGCCCACCATCTGCTCCAGGCTGCGACGGCCCTCGCGCACGCTGCCCAAGCCGGCGAGCAGCTGGTCGCAAAATGCCTCGATGCTGTTGGGGCGGTCTTGCGGCATGGGGGAGAGGGCGCTCATGAGTGCAGCCTCGGCTCCCGGGGGAAAGTGCGGGATGAGCTCGCTGGGGTAGGTGGCACCGCCGATGATGCGGTCGTGCGAGTCGCCGGGCGTGGCGGCCATAAAGGGAGCGTTGCCGCACAGGCCCTCGTAGATCACACAGGCGAGGGCAAAGACATCGGCGCGCTCGTCGACTGTACCGGTCTCGATATCGAGCTGCTCGGGCGGCATGTAGCCGATGGTGCCGCCGCGCGAGCCGCCAAAGCCGCCGGCAGACGACAGCCGCGCCATGCCAAAGTCGGTGAGCTTTACATTGCCCGAGTGGTCGATGAGCACGTTGGCGGGCTTAATATCCAGGTGGAGCACGCCGTTGCTATGGGCGAAGGTGAGCGCCTGGCCCAGCGCGTCGGCAATTGCCGCGGCCTCGTCAAAGGTGAGCGAATGGCCGTCCACGCGATGCAAAAACTCGGCTAGGGACATGCCGTCGACATATTCCATGACCAGGTAGGCATAGGCGGTATCGTGCGTAAAGTCGATAACCTGCACGATATTGGGATGTTGAAGCATGGCGGCGGTGTGCGCCTCGCGCAGGACATCCATGATGTCGCTGGCGGGCATGCCGGCGCCGTTGATAAGGGGGATGCGCTTAATGGCGACGCGACGGCGCAGGTGCGTGTCGCGGCAAATCTCGATGGAGCCAAAACCGCCGGTCGCGAGCGTCTCGAGCGGCTGGAACCGCTTGAGCAGCTCGCGAGAGCTGGTGCCCTCCAAGGGAACGTCCGGCGAGAACCGGGCGGTATGTTGCGAGAAAAGCGGCATGGCCAACCCTCGTGCGTTTAAAGTTCGTTTGCGAGCGGCAGGCGCGGAGCCGAGCCGTTCGCGGTGGCATAGATGCTGCTAGTTTAGCACGCTCGGGCGCATGGTGAAGGTAGCGGGGCGAGGCGGCCTGTCTGACTTGGCCTTAGCGCTTCTTCTTGTTCTTCTTCTGCTTGCGTTGCTTGCCCTTGGTCTCCTGGGGCTGGTCGCCCTGCTTGGCCTCGGCAGCGGCCTTCTCAGCCTTCATCTTCTTGCGTTTGGTCTCGATGCGCAGCTTTTTGTTGATGCGCGCCTTGAGGAAGGAGCCAAACTGCTCGGCATCACCACGTACAAAGGTGTCCTTAGGGATCGTCACGCCCTGGTCGGCGAACATGGCCACAAAGATGCGCTCGCCGTCGAGCACGTGGTCGAGCTTCTCAAACGGGAAAAACTGCGACTTGCCGCTCTTGCCCCAAACCATCAGGCCGTCCTCGTTGGCGGCGACGCGGCGATAG